>DIKB01000054.1:0-7804 GCA_002421445.1 Dehalococcoidia bacterium UBA5629
TCAGTATGACACAAGGGATCAGTATGACAGCGGCGAGCTTTGCTACCCCTGACCCGAAAGTACTTTAAGAAGCGCAGTCGCCGGAGCATCAACGGGCGTTATCTTCCCCAGCGCAGTAGACAACTTCCACTCACCTACAACTGGCGCTGCGGCCAGTCCGAGCCCCGGCCCCCTGATGCTGAATGTCGAAGAATCGACCTTCACTGCCTTCCACCCCGGATAATAGGTAACAACATCTTTAATAGTGCTGATAGCCAGCAACATATTGTCTGTCCGTGACTTTAGTATCAGCTTCAGACCATCTACTTTAGCCTGAAGATCGGCGCGGAGATCATCATACCTGTACTCTTTAGCAGTGGCGATCTCATAGATGGTGACAACGCTGGTATTTGTCCTTTTGGGTGCTACACTTTCTACAGAGAATTGGAGCTTGACCACCTCATAGGTATCATTTCTTAGTTGCTTCAGATCTGTGGTCATATTAAGACGCCGAGGGCTCCACTGCTCTTTTTCGGACTGTACTGTCATCTCTGTAATCCAATTCTGTGATGGAATGCCCACCTGTTGCAATTTCAGGAGTTTGATATTCGCCGCTTTCAGATCAATGGCAACAACATCAAGCTCCTGATCTATCGGAGCCAATAATTCGGTGGTGGATTTAATCAGCGCAACCGCCGCATCCTCCTGCATACTGAAAGGTGTGCCCGGAGACTGAACCGTAATACAGCCGGGCAACAGGTTCACGATCAATACAAAAAGAAGGATAGCTATGACGCTATTCAAATGTTTACGTTTCATATATACCCTCTAGAGCAGGATCGTGATGGATAGCCATTACCAGTATAACACAACATCAAACAAATAAAAGGGCGTACACTACGATCAATAGTTATCAGTTAACAAAGCACAAAAAAAGGGAGGGGAAAATCCCCTCCCTTTGCTCTTTCATTTCGAGTAACTGCTCTAGATAAGGCTGGGCAGCTCTTTTGCAGCCTCTTCCATATCCCGGAGGCGGCCTGAGGTCTCTTTGATCCTGTCCTTCTGCATGTGAGCGAATGCTGAAGCCCTGTCGTAGTAATCGCGAATCTTCTGCACAAAGGCAAGCTGCGAGAACAGGATGGTGACATCAACTGCGACTTTATCGCGCGGATAGTCACCGGATCTGATAACAGCATTGCCTGCAAGCTCGCGCAGATAATCACCAAGGCCCTTGGCGATATCCATGCTCATATCCTTGGCTGGCGCTGCAACAAGGAACATCGCGCGCCCGGCATCATCCGGGCTGCAGGCGATTGACAGGTCGCTCAAAGCGGCATCCATCGCTTGCATGGCGCGTAATGTCTCCGTATTCTTCTCTCTGAAGGTCGCCCGCGAGGATTCCCAGGGGAAGCGGAATCCGCGCGCAATCGGCGCAGTTCCTGTGCCTATCGCCGTCCAGCCATCGATGGACTGAATGATATCACCGGCGTCCAGGGTTTTAGCGCCAACGTGTTGATAACGGTTCACCTCGCCGGCACACATGAGGTCATACCATGGAGCAGCGATCTGCATGTTAATACTTAAAAGGTTTGCCGACATACTGGCATCTTTCCGGACATATCGCTGGTTGTCCGAAAGGAAAACACCATCAGCAACAGAATGGATTGATTTAAGACAGACAGCGGTGTTATACACGCTGCGTAACTCCGCCGCCTCTTCATGTTCGAACGGCAGAACAACCAATGCATACACCGGCTTTCCAATATAGCGCTCTTTGATCATCTGTGAAATAACCGATATAGCGCCCGATCCGGTACCGCCGGCAGCACCTGCGATCAGCAGGAACGCATGTGTTTGATAGAATAACGGCGCAGTCTTGATAGCATCGATAACTTTATCGCCATCCTCACGCGCCAGTTCAGCGCCCATCTCGTTCACCTTGCCGACACCGTGACCCCAGGTCTTCCGACCGCCGATAAGGATGCGGTGCAGATAGTCGGAACTGATATAGTTAAGACCGGTAAGGTCTGCCTGATCCGTGTTCACAGCAAAGGCGCCGGTGACGATGGTTGTGCGGCGTTCGTGTTCCGCTTTGCGATTTAACCGTACGAACTCATCGGCAACACGCGAACCACACTGTCCCAACCCGATAACCATTAGCTTCATATCATTACCTCGCTTTTAGTATTTACCTATGGTATACGTTTGCTTTATCTTATAAGATGATATTACCCTTGTCAAGTGTATCCATCGATATATCAATTGATTTTACGATTTCCAGCCACCCTTTTTGGAGATATGAACGACACGCCAGGCAATACCGCTCAGGATAAGAACCGCCAGAATTGACACGATAATATGCCACACCTGAACGCCGCCAATAATGAAATACTGGCCTGTGGACCATGCACCCTGATTGCCTGCGCCGTCAATAGCCCTTACTCTCCAGTAGTAATCACCGTTTCCCAGAGATTCCTGTTCGGATAGTGTATAGGTTGCCTGCTTCAGTCCTTCCTTCCGCAGTATCGTACCCAAAAAATCCGGTGTTCGTGCAATCTCCATCGTGTATTCAACCCCACTGGGATCATCGACAGCGCTCCAGGTGAACGTAACAACACTGCTTCCGATATAGCCGATCCGCATGCCTGCCTGAGGAGATATCAGCGTCGGCGTCCCCGGAGGTGTAGATTCCATGGAAAACGATCCGGTAGCAATCGCTCCGGTCGGATCGGTCACCGCAACAATATGATCACCGCCTTTAATGCGAGGCGTCTTAAACTGCGTGGTAAAACTGCCTCTGGCATCGCTGCTGATAGTTGCTGCAATCGTAGCACCATTGATATTGACAGTAATCGGTTTGCTTCCGGCAAATCCATCTCCAGTAATCGTCACATCTGTGCCCACATTACCCGTTGATGGTTGAATAGTCGCCCTCGGGGAAATGCTTACAGAAGCATCAGGGACATCACTGGTCGTCGTCCGCTGCCCGGAAGCATCGATAACATGTTTGCCCCGTGTGCTTGACGGTATAGTGATTTTTTGTATCCATGATCCTTTGCCATCAGCGGTTATTCCCCCCATCACCTGATTGCCGTCAAATAAAATACTGATACTTCCTTCATTACCATCAAACCCGATGCCGTTAACCCACAACGCATCACCGACGCGTATCGCATCGCCAAGAACGCCATTCGCCATCTCCACTCGAATAAATGGCGATACCGAGAATGTAATTTCAGGAGTCACACCGGGTTGCGTTATTGCGCCATAAGCGCTGATAGTATGATTGCCCCGAGCGGAAGTTGGTGCGGAGAAGGATGAATTCCAGGAGCCTTTAATATCAGCGGAAATGCCGCTCTTTACTGCCAGTCCGTCATACGTCACCACAATATTCGTCTCGGCATTGCCAAATCCCGTTCCTGCGATACCGATATTCGCACCAACACCACCGGCGATCGGATCAATGCCGATTTTCGGCGTTAGCGTAAACTGCAGATCAGGCACTTCGGATGCCGGCGTTGTGCCGCCAGCATCGATGACATGTTTCCCCCCGGTTCCCTGTGGAATTGTGATTGTGCGGGTAAACGTTCCTTTTTGATCCGAGGAGAACGTCGTATCAAGCAACGTACCATCGAACGTTATACCGAGATTTGTCTCATTGGCATTGAACCCTCTCCCTGTAACCGTCACCGTGGCGCCGATAACACCGCTTACAACATTAGCGGAAAGAGACGGGGTTATAGTCAATTCGGTATCATTGGTTGTTCCGGCAACGCGCAAACTGACCTTGTGTTTGCCCCGTGACGCCTCGGGAACAGGGAAGGTAAGTGTGCTGGTCGATTGCGTTATCTCGCCTTCGGCAAGCACACGATCGGAATCATCCCAGTAGATTTTATATGAACCGAGTCCGTACGTGAACGGCATTGCTATGGTAATGAGGGTACCAACGGTTCCCGATGAGGGAGAGACCGTTAGAATGCCGGCATATATCTGTGCGGGCAACAGCCCCAGTACGGACAGCGAGAGAAATATTGCAGCAGTCAATGCTCTCAACTTCATAAAAGCCTCCGATGCTCTGTTACCTGCTATCATAACACAAAACTGCGACTGCAAGTACCGTTTTAGTTATACATCTTTGGCAGTCATCGTTGCCAGAAACTCCTTATTGGTCTGCGTCTTTGCCAGGCGGTCAAGCAAACGTTCGCTGGCCTCGGTAGGAGTGGCTGAATCCTGATTCAATATGGATATGATTCGACGCAGCAGCCACACCTGCTTGAGCTGTTCTTCGCTCATCATCAGTTCCTCACGGCGTGTGCCACTATGCAGTACATCGATTGTCGGGTAGACTCTCTTCTCAGCCATCCGACGATCAAGATGCAGTTCCATATTGCCGGTGCCTTTGAACTCTTCGTAAATCAGATCGTCCATGCGGCTGCCGGTATCCACCAGACAGGTCGCGATGATTGTCAGGCTGCCTCCTTCTTCAATGTTGCGGGCGGCGCCGAAAAACCGTTTCGGTGGATACAACGCAACCGAGTCAATACCGCCCGAAAGCGTCCTGCCGCTCGGCGGCATAGCGAGATTATATGATCTGGTCAACCGGGTAATGCCATCCAGCAGGATAACCACGTCCTTACCAATCTCCACAAGTCGTTTGGCACGATCGAGCGCCAGCTCCGCCACCCGCGTATGTGTTTCAGCAGGCTCATCGAACGTAGCAGCGATGATCTCACCATGAACCGACCGCTTCATATCGGTCACTTCCTCAGGACGCTCGCCGATAAGACAAACCATCATGTGGACTTCGGGATATCTGGTGGTAATGGTATTGGCGATGTTTTTCATCAACACTGTCTTGCCGGCTTTCGGCGGCGATACAATGAGGCCGCGCTGCCCCCGGCCGATCGGCGAGATAAGATTAATCAGCCTGCCTGAGAGGTTCTTCGGTCCGGACTCCAGATCGAACATTTTATCGGGAAAGGTCGGTGTCAGCGCACCGAAATGGCGGCGTCCGCGGGAGCTGTCCGGATCAAGCCCATTAACCGCCTCCACCCGAAGAAGGCTGCAATATTTCTCGCCCTCTTTCGGCGTCCGCGATTGTCCCCCGACATGGTCGCCACTTCTCAACCCGAAGCGGCGTATCTGCGAACTGGAGATATACACATCGTTCGGTCCCTGCACCAGTGTCGCCTGGCGTAAAAAGCCATAGCCGTCATCCATAATATCGAGAATGCCGCTGAGATACATACCATTGCCCTGCTGCTGGTCTGCGGGCGGCTGAGACAGCTTCTGGATAAGGTCCTCCCGCCGCATGCCGACATACCCCTCGATCCCTTGCTGCTTTGCCATCTCCACCAATTCTTCCAGCGATTTCAGTTCCAGATCAGATACACTCATATTCGTCATAATAACCTCTCATTGGGAAACCTGTCGTGCCTTCCAGCACCCTCCCTAAAAGTAAATTCAATACCACCGGCACGTTATTTCACCACCGGCTTATCTCCCATAACAGCACGCCAGTCGTCCAGAAACCGCTTCACGCCGATATCGGTCAGCGGATGTTTCATCATCTGCAGCAGCACGGAATAGGGCACAGTGGCGATATCCGCCCCCATGCTCGCCGCATCCAGACAATGTTGCGGATGCCGAATACTGGCAGCAATCACCTGAGTATTAATAGTCGTCGGATAATTTCTGAACACCGTGATAATATCCAGAATAAGTTTCATGCCTTGCTCGCCGATATCATCCAGCCTGCCAACAAACGGGCTGACATAGGCAGCGCCGGCTGCGGCTGCGAGCAATGCCTGATTGACCGTGAAGCACAGCGTCATATTTACCTTGATGTTATCATCGACCAACTGATGAGTAGCTTCTACTCCCTCAACCGTCGCCGGAATCTTCACCACCACATTTTCAGCCCATTTCGCGATCTGCCTCGCCTCCGCAACCATCCCCGCAACATCCTGGCTCAACACCTCGGTTGAGACTGGTCCCGGAACGATTTTACATATTTTTTCAATATGTCTCTTATAATCAACAGCACCCTCTTTACTCACCAGTGTCGGATTCGTTGTCACACCGGTGATCACGCCCATCTTCACACCGTGAATGATCTGATCCAGGTTAGCGGTATCCAGAAACAATCTCATAAATACATTCTCCTTTAATATGCCCTCATAACCCCATTACATCGGCAAGGTCACCTGAGTGCCATCAACCATGGTCTTCATAGCGGCACCGACAAAGCCGACGAACAGCGGGTGAGCACGATACGGTCTCGATTTAAACTCTGCATGGAACTGGCAGGCGACCATCCATGGATGGTCCCTGACCTCTGTAATCTCAACAAGCCTGTCATCGGGCGAAAGCCCGCTGGCGATCAAACCTTTCGCTGCCAGCGTCTCGCGATAATTGTTATTGAACTCGAAGCGATGACGGTGGCGTTCATTAATCAATGGCACCCCGTAGGCTTCAGCCGCTTTCGTGCCGGGGATCAATTTGCAGGGATATGCTCCCAGCCTCATTGTCCCGCCCTTATCAACGACGTTCTCCTGATCGGGCATCAGACAGATTACAGGATTTGCCGTCTCCGGAACGAACTCCGTCGAGTTGGCATCCTTCGTCCCCAGCGCATATCTGCACATATCGATAACCATAATCTGCAAACCGAGACACAGCCCCAGGTATGGTATCTTACGCTGACGTGCATATTCGGCAGCCACAATCATACCTTCGATGCCGCGAGAACCGAATCCGCCGGGAACGATAATCCCTTGAACTGATCGCAATAAAGCATCATCGCTGCCTTTCTCAAGGTCTTCGGACTGCACCCACTGAATAACCACTTTCCTGTTATGATGCAATCCCGCGTGATGCAGCGATTCACGGACGGAAAAATAGGCATCCTCAAGCTCAACATACTTGCCCACCAGCGCAATATGCACCGGCTCCTCAAGCTCTTTTAACGTATTGACCATAACCCGCCAGTCATGCAGGTCTGCCTGCTGTGTTTTAAAACCGAGCCGTTCAACGATGAAATCACCCAGCCCCGCATCCTCCAGCATCAATGGAACGTCATAGATCGTTTCGGCAGTTACCAGCGGGATAACCGCCCGTTTCTCCACATCGCAAAACAGCGATAATTTATCCTTGATATCAGGGGCCACCGCATAATCGGAACGGCAGAGAATAGCATCCGGCTGAATACCGATGCGTCTGAGCTCATTCACGCTATGCTGCGTCGGCTTGGTCTTCAGCTCCTTGGTCGTACCGATATAGGGAAGATAGGTGACATGGATGAACAGAGCACTGTCCCTGCCCTCCTCGTTCCTCATCTGGCGGATGGCTTCGAGGAACGGCTGCCCTTCGATATCGCCTACGGTGCCGCCAACCTCAACAATGATCACCTGCGCCTCGGAGATACGGGCAACTTCACGGATACGGCGCTTGATCTCATTGGTCACATGCGGAATCACCTGAATCGTGCCGCCGAGGAACACGCCCCGCCTTTCACCGGAGATCACCGACGTATAGATCTGCCCCGAAGTGACATTTGAGGCGGCGGTCAGATTAACATCGATAAACCGCTCATAATGGCCGAGATCAAGATCAGTCTCTGCGCCGTCATCGGTGACAAAGACCTCACCATGCTGATATGGGGACATTGTGCCCGGGTCGACATTCAAATAAGGATCGAGCTTCTGCACCGATACCGAGATGCCGCGACTTTTCAGTATCCTGCCGATCGAAGCAACGGTAATGCCCTTCCCCACTGAGCTGACCACACCGCCGGTAACAAAAATATATTTACTCATAATTCTAT
>DIKB01000054.1:7809-8379 GCA_002421445.1 Dehalococcoidia bacterium UBA5629
GTGATTTATGGTCTTATTCTATCGATCCCCATGACATTATATATTTACACTACGCCGTCATATATAACATGGAATATAATCAAGGGAAACGCGCTTGCGAAAACAGAAAACAGAGAAATGTGCGATGTTTTTTCTATTATAGATAGGGAACGTTTCCTTTGTCAAGTGAAATCTATTGATTTTATCCATCTGCAGGACTACAATCTAACAATTCAGTAGTCCAATACAGTGAACCGCCATGGATGAGATAACAAAAGATCCTAAGGGCAAACAAAAGCGGATCTACGTGGAAATAGCAATTATCGTTGCTGCAGCCGTAGTTATATACATCTTCGTTTTTATACTTCGCGAGCAAAATATTTTGGACGGATGGCTTTCAAGCATACAACACATGGCGGAGATCACCGCCGCTGCAATAACTATACTTTTAGGTTCTATAGTATTTGCCGTTCAACGACAGCAGGAACTCGCCGCAGAGTTAAAAAAGACAATAAAAACTGAAGATACACTGGGAGAGCTTGAAAAAAACTACAAGCAAACTATAGAACTGCTGCAACAGGCAACGGAAGA
>DIKB01000054.1:8438-9546 GCA_002421445.1 Dehalococcoidia bacterium UBA5629
CCGAAATCAGCAATATCGCCGCCCAGACAATGAAGCAGCTATTCCCGGAGCATTCAGGCACGCTATTCCTTTATAACGCAACACGGGATGTGCTTAACGTCGCATTCACCTGGGGCAATAATCCTTTCACAGAGCAACACGTTACCACCCGCGAATGCCATGTCTTACAGCGGGGACAGCCGTTCGTATCAACGAGGTCCGATGAAATACACTGCAATATGGCAGAGAATTCTAGCGGAAATCCCTACTCCTGCATCCCATTGATCGCTCATGAAGAAATTCTCGGCGTCTTAACAATGATAATTGAAGGACCGGACGCTAAACAAGTGATAGAGACATGTACACAACTGGCGCTCAGCACATGCGATATCATTGCGGTATCGCTGGCCAACATCCGACTGCGGGAATCCCTGCGAAATCTGTCAATACGCGATCCTCTCACCGGACTGTTCAATCGCCGTTACATGGACGAATTGCTGGATATCGAATCCCGCCGCAGTAAACGAAAAGGATCACCGATCGGTATCATTATGCTGGACATCGATAATTTCAAGGATTTCAATGACATCTTCGGACACGAAGCGGGAGATGTAATACTCAAAAAAATCGGGGGGTTTGTGCAGGGGGCAATCCGCGATAGCGACATTGCCTGCCGCTACGGAGGCGATGAGTTCGCCATCATCATGCCGGAAGCGTCTCTGGAAACAACCAATAACCGTGCTGAGCTTCTCAGGACAACAGTAAAGGCCCTTGTGGTTAAATACGAAGGACACACCCTTGATACTATCAGGCTCTCACTTGGAGTTGCTGCTTTTCCTTCACACGGCATAGCAATATATGACGTTGTCCTCGCAGCCGATGCAGCCCTATTTGCTGCCAAACGATCAGGCCGCGATTGCGTATGCCTCGCACCTCCGAAAGAGTAAAACGCCTGCTGGATTCATCGCTCAGGAATGGCAACATTTGTCATTTCGAGTGTAATCGAGAAATCTCCTGTTACTTCCTGAAAAGATCGCAAGCTAGCGGCCAGTTTTGCAATGCAACAGGAGACCTTTCGACTTCGCTCAAGGTGACACAAAAGGTGCTCAGGGTGACAGAAGGGTTGTCA
>DIKB01000054.1:9564-9762 GCA_002421445.1 Dehalococcoidia bacterium UBA5629
GAAGAATCTCTCTCGTGGTTCAGTGCACCGCCAGACTGGTGCCGTAATGACAGAGTGATGCCATTTTCCCGTTGTCTTTATATCACATCTGCTCTATGATACTTCGTATCATGCCTCCGCTATTGAAGATTGCACTGGAAAAACAGCGGTACGACCTTGCTGCGCATATCATCGTCTTCGGCCTGCTCAAAGCAGCCG
>DIKB01000053.1 GCA_002421445.1 Dehalococcoidia bacterium UBA5629
GTCATACGCTCTTATGAGAAAAGACCCCGAACCGCAAGCAGGATCGACTATCTTCATCTTTATATTATCGTCGTGATTATGCTCCTTCAGAAACTGACTGACCGTGTGTTTTACAATGTAATCGGTTACCCATTTAGGGGTATAGTAAATACCCTGCTCTTTTCTTTTCTCTTTTTTTGCAGCTAGTGAGAAATCTTGAGTAGCAAAACCGCGATCAAGTTGTCCTTGTGCTTTCTTTTTTGCTTTCTGCTTCGCAATTGTTGCAACGTGTCCCAGATACTGCTCATAAACCGCTCCCAGTACATCAGCGTCCATCACCGAAAAATCGTAGCTATTGATGCCGCCGGGAACTTCATAAAGACCTTCGATTATCTCATGTAGCGTCTTCGTTTCGATAAAGACGCTGTCTGCAGCATGTTGCGCAAATAGGTCGCTGTCATAATATCCATCAAATAGCCGAAATATCTCCCTCAGCGTATCAATTAACTCCGGTTTGTGCCCCATACTTTTCCAACGATTCACCGCTGCCAGCAAAGTTTTCTCTTCTATACCCCTATCCTCGCAGGTGCGGATGAATATAAGGCGATTAAATATACGCTGAATGACCTCGTCTATTTGTGAGAATGTAAGATTGTTATTATAGTGGTGCAACTGGGTAAAGAGTTCTTCACGCCATCTCTTTAACTGACTGAAAAGCCGCCGTTCTACTGGCTGCGACGGAAGCATCGCCCCGACTTTCGCAGCTTCCTTTCCAAGATCATCATTCTCGGTAGCCTTTTTGGAAAGTAACCATAGCCGTTCGAAGTCATCTATATAGTCTTGGAAGGTTAAATTCAGAAATGGTTGGCCTGTTTGTGCATTGAATAATCTCAGCCGATCGAAGCTGGTCAATCCCGCCCACGTGACTCCCTTGTTATAAGCATATGTTACTGCTTGTTTAATATATTCAGCGTTGTTCAGGTCGGCCTTTAAGGGCTTTGCCTCTAAAAAGAATCTGGAAACGCCTTTTAATTTGAAGGCGTAGTCAACCCGCCCTTTAGATGCGCTTTCCTCGGGAGCAACCTCATTTACATCATCAAAATCCCAGCCTAATGAGCGAAATAACGGTTGAATAAAACCTTGCTTAGTCTTTGCTTCGTGATAGGCCTTTATTCCCTTAGGGGTTAACGCCTGGTAGTTGGCAACAAGCTTTGCTACTGTTTGTTTAGCCTCATCTTTTGTAATGCTCGTGGTGTATACCTCCACTAACTAAACATATTAAACCAATTCTCAAATTTAAACTTCGCTTATTATACCGCACTTTTCAGGCATCTTACGCCTCGACTCTTTTGATTGCCTCAATTTCTTCAAACGGATAACGCTCCACGTTGTTGGTCAACAGCGGTGCATTAAGATGAAGCACCGTTACTGCGATGATGGCATCGGAGGTTGGCTCGAAGATGTGTTTTTTTAACTGATCTATAGTAAAGATTCAGTTTGTGACAGAGGCAGGAGACCTTTCGACTTCGCTCAAGGTGACAGTATGGCGCTCGGGGTGACAAGTAGCAACTTATTCACCTCGATATGCTGCTACGCAGCTACTCGGTGAACGTACGCTTCGACTGCTACCTCGACTCCGCTCGGTGCGCCGCTACTCGGCGAACGTGCATTGAGACAGTCATTTCGGGCTAAGCTGAACTGATGGCCGTATAGATCATATACTTAGCACTCGGTTGACGTGGAGTGAAGAACGGGCTTGTATTTCCCCCCTTTTGACTTTATGATACACACAGAATACAATAACACAGCATAATATAACATAGCATCGCGAGATAGTTTATTTTGTGATGGAGGTAAGCCGATATGGGACCGAGAAGTGATTTTCTATATGCACAACCATCATTTTTAGAAGGGGTTGCGCGCATTTTAGATATTGGGAATACTCTCAATCAATACAATACATCTCCAACCGAGGATATGGCAGATGAAGCTGCTTTACGTATGGATTGGATAATGGTTGGGAATGACATACGTAATGCTACTACTAAGGTAATGGCGGAAGAAATACATAGCCACAGCTAACAACAAATGCCAGAAAACGAAAAACAGAACCCACAATTACCCGTAAGTAGGCAACCCCAAAAGGTACCAGGTCAAGTAATTCAACATCGTGAATCGCTCAGTATTCACTCTGGACCTCTGCCACCTCCAGATATTTTACAACAGTATGAAGGCATTCTACCTGGCGCTGCTGAACGCATTTTTAAAATGGCGGAAAAGCAATCTGACCATCGCCAATCTCTTGAGAAGCTAGCAATTATTGGTGATTCCAAGAGAGCAGATCGAGGCTTGACATCTGGTTTGATTATATCGTTAACGGCACTTATTATCGCCGGCATTCTTATATACACGGGGCATGATTGGGCTGGTGTAGCACTTGGTTCAATTGATCTAGTTAGTCTTGTTTCTGTCTTTATATACGGAACTATCACGAGACGATCAGAACGGGCAAAGAAGGCCGAAGCTATGAAACCAAACAACAGTAATCATACTTAAACCTCTTCTGCTCACATTTTTCGAACGATTTATTATTCAATAGTTTTTTGTGGCTTTTGCCTTTATGTTTTGTGCGATTGTTGTCTGACGGGCTGCAGGGGCTGATAGTCCAGAAACTTCTTGTCCATCTCGAATCTCAAGCAATGCAAGCACAACACGCCGGCACGATTCCAGTCTTTCCCTCGCGGTATACCATCTTTACGTTGCCCATAGGGCGGAGCAATTTGATCTTATTGCGGCTTTTCATCTGGCGTAATGGCGACGGAGTGCAGTATCAATGCTGTCTAATATGCGGCATGGCTTCTATTTCTCTCCATCTTGATATCTTGACCACAGGTCAAGATATCAATGAACTTCTACATTTCGACTATGCTCAGTGATTAGCTCGGGGTGACAACGTACCTGTCCTTCGAGTTATTGCGATAGCAATAGTATCGAGAAGACAGCCAGTCATTCATTCACCTCGATACGCTGCTGCGCAGCTACTCGGCGAACGGTTCAGGTGACAATGCGCCTCGATACGCTGCTGCGCAGCTACTCGGCGAACAGCTCGGTGTTTGACAAATGTCGATAGACGAAGTATCTTCAATGTAGATACATTTAATGAGGTTTTATATGAGAGCACGAGTTCAGAAATGGGGCAATAGCCTGGCTTTGCGCATACCGAAGTCCTTTGCTGAAGAGGTGGGTTTCCAGAAGGAGACGTCTGTTGAAGTCTCTGTGTCAGACGGGAAACTGGTAATAGCGCCTGTAGCTAAACCGGAGTTAAGCCTTAAACAGCTTTTGACAAAAGTCACCAGAGAAAACGTACATCATGAAGTTGATACCGGTTTCGCCACAGGGAATGAAATATGGTAAGTTCCCGGTCTTATATTCCTCAATGCGGGGAGGTGGTGTGGATTACCTTGAATCCGCAAGCAGGACATGAACAGGTAGGACGTCGTTCTGCCGTTGTGATTTCACCTGGAAGCTACAACGGTAAAACAGGGCTGGCTATTTTTTGCCCTATAACTAACCAGATCAAGGGCTATCCATTTGAGGTTCTTATTTCGGACGGATTGCCGGTATCCGGAGCAATATTATCCGACCAGGTTAAAAGCATGGATTGGCGCGCTCGCAATGCGGAATTGATTTGCACTTTACCGGATGAAACGATATCGGAAGTGTTTCAGAAGTTGAGTGCAGTGTTACTGAAATCATGACTGAAGCATATTGTATTCGTATTGCGGTGGTTAAGGTTAATCAAAGGGTTGTGGTGACGGTGCTGTCGATTGATAAGGATTGAAGGGTGGAAGCTCCCTGCCCTGATCTGAGAAGATCGTTTGGCTCTTTTGCAATGAAGAACGTGCTGGGGTTATAATCTGCGCGATGTACGAAATCAATTCGATCGTATCTCTCCTGCTGACTCAAATCTCCTCCGTCATCGATCGTTCCGGCAGCAAGGCGTATCTTGTCGGCGGATTCGTTCGAGACCTGTTGTTGAATAGAGAGATCGCCGATATCGATATCGCTGTCAGCGGCGATACGTTTGCAATCGGTCATGAGCTTGCGGACGTCACCGGCGGCAGTTACGTGATGCTGGACGAGTTCACCAGGGTCGTCCGCATCGTGATCCCCATCGGTGAGAAAACCTGCAATCTGGATATCGCTCCATTCGCCGGAGATATCGAGAGCGATCTCGGCAGGCGTGATTTTACGATCAACGCCGTTGCTATCAGTTTACGGGACATACTGGCAGGCTCGCCGGAGTTTATCGACCCATACAAAGGGCAGAACGATCTTGATAAGAAAGTATTGCGGGCGGTAAGCGATTCTATCTTCCGCGACGATGCTGCGCGGTTGCTGCGTGCCGTTCGCCTGTCTGCTGAACTGGGTTTAACCATTGATGCTCATACGGAGGAATTAATTTCGGGGCATGCCTCTCTGGCGACAACGGTATCCGGTGAACGTTTGCGTGAAGAATTGCTCAGAATCTTTGCCCTGACCGATGCCTGTAAACATATCCGCTATCTGGATAAGGTGTCATTGTTGACTGCGATCATCCCGGAGCTGCAGGAGATGAAATCTGTCGTGCAGCCGAAGGAGCATTACTGGGATGTGTTCAATCATTCCGTGGAGATGGTGGCTACGGTCGAGTTCATCCTGCGCGATCATACCTGGCGTTATGCCGGCGATGACTTGCTGGCGATAACGCCATGGACCGATGCCATACAACGGCATTTCGATGAGAAGCTCTCCCTGGAGAGCACGCGACGAACTATGATGAAGCTGGGCGCGCTGCTGCACGATGTTGCCAAGCCGCAGACGAAAATAGTTACAGATGTCGGCAGGACGCGCTTCATCGGGCATGCCAAACAGGGTGCGGCGGTGGCTGTTGATATCCTGACCAGGCTGCGGTTCAGCGGCAAAGAGATCGATTTTGCCGAAAGCCTTGTCTATAACCATTTGAGGCCGGTACAGATGGCGAACGAAGGCTTGCCGACGAACAAGGCGATATACCGCTATTTTCGCGATACCAGGGATGCGGGGATCGATATCCTGTACTTTTCACTTGCGGACTACCTGGCGATGTGCGGTCCGAATGTCGATATGCAGGAGTGGCAGCAGCATAATACCCTTATCTCCCATATACTGGCCGAGCGTTATCGCCAGGAATCTCAGGTGCTGACGGTCAGTTTACTCGATGGCAACGATCTCATAACGCTGTTCAACTTGAGTCCCGGGCCTGTAATTGGTAAACTGTTAGTTTATGTGCGCGAGGCGCATGTCAATGGTGAAATACATTCCACGGGATGATGCGATTGCACTGGTGCGGAAGAAATTGGGGGATGTGAAGGACAAAGGTTATTTTAACGATACAGGATGCGCCGAGTGTTCGTGCAAATATATTGTTTAAGGGGATAAGAAACAATTGAAGAAAAGTAATATTTATCTATTGGTATTCGTTCTCGTTATATTTCTTTTTTCCCTGTGGGCTGTATTTCCTCTCGATAGTGATCGGTTCGGCAGGAAAGGCCTGACCCTCGGCCTCGATCTCAAGGGCGGGAGCTACCTGGTGTATCAGGCCGATCTCACCAAGAAGGACCCGGGTCAAACCGATGAAGAGGTGATGAAAGGCGTTATCGGGAAGATCGAACGCCGCGTTAACGGGTTGGGCGTCACCGAGCCTTTAATTCAGCAGCAGGGGACGGATCGCCTTCTGGTAGAGCTTCCCGGCGTTGCCAATGTCGATGAAGCGATCAAACTCATCGGTAAGGTGGCCGAGCTCGATTTCAGAGAGCTGAAATATGGCGCGGATGGAAAAGAGCAGTTTGATGACAAGGGCAATCCCATCTGGATAAAGGCAAAAGCTATCGGCAGCGATAAAACTGAAAAGGTGCTGACCGGCAAATATCTCAAGCCGAACTCACAGCCGAGCATCGATCAGCAGACGAATCAACCTGAAGTACTGTTTTCGTGGAATGAGGAGGGCGCTCTTCTGTTCGAACAGATCACCCAGCGTAATATAAATAAGCGTCTGGGCATCTTTATGGATGATGTCGTCATCTCCGCACCGACGGTTCAGGGCGTGATTAAAGACAGCGGACGCATCACCGGTGTCACGCTGAAAGAGGCCGGGAATCTGGCGATTTTGCTCAACTCCGGCTCTCTCGATGTGCCGCTGAAGATTATTCAACAACAGGATATCGATGCTACGCTCGGAAGCGATTCCATTCACAAGAGCATTATCGCCGGTATCATCGGCCTTATCCTCGTTGTGTTATTCATGGTTCTCTACTATAAGGTTCCCGGTTTCGTTGCCTGTGTGGTACTGGCAATTTACGGCGTCGTTTTGCTGGCTATATTCAAATTGGTACCGATCACCATGACACTCCCCGGGATTGCGGCGTTCATCGTGTCATTCGGCATGGCGGTCGATGCCAACGTGCTTATTTTCGAGAGAATGAAAGAAGAATTGCGCGGCGGACGGACTCTCGGAGCGGCCATTGAGGCCGGCTTCAACCGTGCCTGGCCGGCGATTCGTGACAGCAATATTACGACATTCATCGCCTGTATCATCCTGTGGTGGTTCGGTGGAGCGGTTGGTGCATTCATGGTTAAAGGTTTTGCTCTCACCCTGTTTATCGGTGTGGCGTTGAGCATGGTCTCCGCCATCATGATAACCAGGGTGTTTATGCGGTTTATAGTGAAAATGATTACCAGTGTATCTGCGTACGGAGTACAGAAATGATAAATATTGTCGGTAAACGGTACTGGTTCTACATTATCTCGGCGCTGATTCTTATTCCGGGGATAATTTCGCTCATCGCTTTCGGCCTCAATCTGGGCATCGAGTTCCAGAGCGGCACATCAATGACGCTGCGCTTTGATAAACAGATCGAACAGAGCCAGTTGCGTGACGCGTTCGTTGCACAGGGGCACAGCGAAGCTACTATACAGAGGACCGGCGACGGCGATTATCTCATCCGCGTGAAGGAGATAACTCCCGATGAACGGCAGACACTGAGGGGAGGATTGGAGAAAGCACTCGGGTCAACGATTACGATCAGAGATTACTTTACCGTGTCGCCGGTTATCGCTACTGAGACAGGACGTGATGCTGCAATCGCCGTGTTGATTGCAGCTGTCTTCATGTTGTTATACATTGTGTGGGCGTTCAGGAACATGCCCAACCCGTTCCGATGGGGCACCTGCGCCATCATCGCACTGCTTCATGATGTGTTGCTCGTGCTGGGTATTTTCTCACTGCTCGGCTTCGTTGCCGGTGTCCAGATCGATGCGTTGTTCATCACCGGAATGCTCACGGTTGTCGGCTACAGTATCAATAATACCGTTGTCGTCTATGACCGCATCAGGGAGAACGTGAGTAAAGGCGTAAGCAAAGACCTCGAGAAAGTGGTAAACATCAGCGTCGTGGAGACCATGGGGCGATGTTTGAATACCAGCCTGACCACGCTGTTCGTGGTTCTCGCTATCTTCCTGTTCGGCGGCGTGACGATTCATTATTTCATCCTTGTCCTCCTTCTCGGCGTGGTGGTAGGTCTTTATGATTCCATCTGCATATCGGGATCGCTGCTGGTAACGTGGGAGAAGGGCGGCCTGAAGAGATTATTCTCACGAGCGGAGAAGAAAGCGGCGTAATATTAGCTATTTAATATGGTGAATATCCTTCACCGTTTTAAGATGGCTGTAGAAGTTTGACGGTTTGCTGGATGCTTCATTTTGCCCCAGCGGATCGTCAAACTCTTTTTTACCGAACAGAACGTTCAGTGTAGCGGCGATCGATAATGGCGTTGCTTTGAGATCGTAACCACCTTCAAGACAGAGCACCAGCCGATCCTGGCAGGCCAGGTTTGCCAGCACCTTGAGTATCTCCGTCAGCCGGGCGAATCCGCTAACGCTCAGGTTCATCTGCGCGATGGTATCTGCCCAATGCGCATCATATCCCGCAGAGACGAGGATCAGCTCCGGATTGAAACGCCTTGCGATGGGAGCAAGGATATCCTCAAAAACAGCCTGGTATTCCTCATCTCCGCATCCCGGCAACATGGGCACATTGACTGTATAGCCTTCTCCCGCTTTAGCCCCGAGTTCATGAACGCTGCCGGTGCCGGGGTAAAGCGGGTGCTGATGTGTGGAGAAGTAGAGAACGTTGGGATCGGTATAAAAGGCATCCTGCGTGCCGTTGCCATGGTGAACATCGAAATCGATGATGCCCACCCGCTTGATCCCCCATTGCTTTTGTAGATAGCATGCGGCAATGGCGACGTTGTTAAAATAGCAAAATCCCATGGCTTCGCCGGCTTCGGCGTGATGGCCCGGGGGACGGACGGCGCAAAACGCGTTGTCGATTTCATTGGCCATTATTCTGCGCGCAGCTTCTATTACCCCGCCGACAGCCAGCTTGGCTGTCTCCCAGGTGTCCGGCCCCATTTGGTTGTCTTCGCAATCCAGGGTGCGCCGTCCGCCCAGGCAAAGCTCCTCGAAGCGACGGATATACTCAGCCGTGTGCACGGCCTGCACCCATTGCATGTCGGGCAGGCTGCCCGTCATGTGAGTCAGGTGAGACAAATATCCGGCATCGTGAATTCCCTGGTGGAGCGCTTGCAAACGTTCGGCCCTTTCTGGATGATAAGGCCCGGTGTCGTGTAAAAGGTAGCGTTTGTCGTAAAGAAAGCCCGTTCGTTTCATTGTTCGCTCCTGGCTTTTTCCGCTGCCGACAAGATGACTCATGGTGTCCGGCCCAATCGCGTCGGGCCGGAGCGGCCTTTTTAGGGTATAATTTTGTCGAAAATGGCGTAGGCCGCTTTCAAGGCCGGATTTTCGGCTTCGATCTCGATGGTGGGGCGGCCTTTGAGATCGTAAGCGTATACGGTCTGATCGTCCGGGACGATGCCGGCCAGTTCCAATCCGTCCTGCTGGATCAACGCCATCACTTCGGGTTCCGGGTCGGCCTTGGCCCGGTTGATCACGAGAAAACTTTTTTTGACCCCGATGTTCAGTTCGCGGGCGAGTTTTTCAATGCGTATGCCGGCCTGTAATCCGCGACGGGAAGTATCGGTAACGATCAGCAGCACATCGACATTTTTGGTGGTCAGACGGCTGATGTGCTCCATGCCGGCTTCATTGTCCATCACCAGATAGGCATAATTATCCACCAGTCGCTCCAGGCAGTTGGTCAACAGGCTGTTGGCCGCACAATAACAACCGGCCCCTTCGGGTTGTCCCATCACCACCAGGTCGAAGCCCTCCTCTTCGGCCACCGCCTCCTCCAGTCGCATGGACATGAAGATATCTTTGGTCATGCCGGATGGCACCTTGCCCTTTTTCATGTCCTCACGCGCCTGCCCCAGGGTGTCTTTCACCTCCAAACCCAACACCTCGTTGAGATTGGCGTTGCAATCGGCATCCACGCCCAGTATGGGGGTTTTGCCCTTTGCCACCAGATATTTGATCAGCAATCCGCATATGGTCGTTTTGCCGGTACCGCCCTTGCCTGCCAACGCTATTGTAAACGCCATCGTTCTCGCACCTCTCCTGTCCTATTGATCTGATACAATCAACCCATTGAGATGATACACCCAGCCTGCCCTGTCCCTGTTTGCATATTCACCCCATCCAGCAACTTTGCGAATGCCGGGTCCATAACCCTCGTGCCGGTCGATGCCATAAGAAACGTCTTCGCACGAACATTGAAAACACAAGTATCTAAAAGTAGGTAAGTTCGGGTCCACAGTCAAGCGCCTTTTCAGGGGGGGGCGCGATTTGTGCGCCGCCTACGGCACGTGGAGTGATTGGATCTGTCGGCCAAGCGCCCTTGGGACAATTGCATCGCATTGGCTGCCTCATTTGTGGAAGATGGCACCGGCCTATCTGTCCCATCGCCAGCAATTCTGGTTGAACGATAGTCGTGGGACCTGGCGTGGATCGGGCAGGCGGTCGAT
>DIKB01000034.1 GCA_002421445.1 Dehalococcoidia bacterium UBA5629
AAACAGAAGCTAAGCCCTGTCATCGATTACTTCAGGGTTGCAGCGCCGGAGATTGCCAGAAAAGCTCAGCCCGGACAGTTCGTCATTATCCGCATTGATGAGATCGGTGAACGCATCCCCCTCACCCTCGCAGATTGGGACAGCAAGGAGGGAACGATTACCCTTGTAGCAATGCAGGTAGGCACCTCAACAAAGAAGCTCGGCTGTCTTTCCCAGGGCGATTCCATACTAAATCTCGTTGGTCCGCTCGGGCTGCCCTCTCACCTCAAAAACTACGGCACCGTTGTCTGCGTCGGCGGCGGAGTCGGCGTTGCGCCGATCTACCCGATCGCCCGCGGCCTGAAAAATGCAGGAAACAAGGTGATCTCCATCATCGGCGCCCGCAATAAGGAGCTCCTGTTCTGGGAGGATAAAATGCGCTGTGTAAGCGATGATTTGATCGTCACTACCGATGACGGCTCATATGCGAGAAAGGGACTGGTAACGGAACCGCTCAAAGAAATACTTGAGAAAGATAAAAGTGTCGGCCATGTCATCGCCATCGGTCCGGCCATCATGATGAAGTTCTGCTCGATGACCACAAAACCATTCAATGTACCGACGACCGTAAGCCTCAATTCGATCATGGTCGACGGCACCGGCATGTGCGGCTGCTGCCGCGTCTCCATAGCCGATGGAACGAAGTTCGTCTGTGTCGACGGTCCTGAATTCAACGGACATGAGGTCGATTGGGACATCCTCTTCAATCGCCAGCGTACATATTGCGACGAAGAGAAAAGATCACTCAATGCGTGGCATGAATGCCACTGTCAGAAGACATAACATCGGAGGCTTATATTGGACGAAAAATCAAAACCAAAACTGAATGTCAATAGAGTTGATATGCCGCGGCAGGATCCGAAAGTGCGCGGTAAAAACTACAAAGAGGTGGCGCTGGGCTATACGGTAGCGATGGCAAAAGAGGAAGCCGGCCGCTGCATACAATGCCCCAAACGCCCCTGCGTGAGCGGTTGCCCTGTTAATGTTGATATCCCCGAGTTCATTAAAGCTGTATTACAGGACAAAATGGCTGAGGCCGTTACGATATTAAAGAGCAAAAACAGCCTCCCCGGCATCTGCGGTCGCGTTTGTCCCCAGGAAACGCAGTGTGAAAATGTCTGCACCCTCGGCAAAAAAGGAGCGCCGGTGGCAATCGGCAGACTCGAACGCTATGTGGCTGATTGGGATCTGGAAAATAAAGCAAAAGCTGAGAAAACGGAACTACCGCCGGCTACCGGCAAAAAAGTTGCGGTCATCGGCTCAGGCCCTGCAGGGCTGACCTGTGCAGCCGATCTTGCCAAATTGGGCCATAAAGTCTCGATATTTGAAGCGCTTCATGTCGCCGGCGGCGTCCTGATGTACGGCATCCCTGAGTTCCGGTTACCGAAGCATATTGTACAGGCTGAAATTAATTATGTAAAATCGCTCGGCGTTGAAATCCGCTTGGATTCGGTCACGGGGAAACTGGCAACGATCGATGAGCTTTTAAAAGACAGCTATGACGCCGTATTTCTGGGCACAGGCGCCGGATTGCCGATGTTTTTGAATATCCCCGGCGAGAATCTGAACGGCGTTTACTCGGCAAATGAGTTTCTCACACGAATCAATTTAATGAAAGCATACCTGTTCCCCGAATACGATACGCCGATTAAGATCGGTAAAAAAGTCGCCGTTATCGGTGGTGGTAATGTGGCAATGGATTCCGCCCGTTGCGCTCTCCGCCTCGGTGCAGATGAGGTGTATATCATCTATCGGCGTTCCCGTGCGGAGATGCCGGCACGGCACGAGGAAGCGGAGAATGCGGAAGAGGAAGGAATTATCTTCAAGTTCCTCGCTAATCCGAAAAAGATTATCGGCAAGGACGGATGGGTAACATCCATGGAATGCGATCAGATGGATCTCGGGGAGCCGGATGCCAGCGGCAGACGCCGTCCCATTGTAAAACCGGGAGCTGAATTCACTATCGATGTCGACGTCGTCGTTGTGGCGCTCGGCACCACACCCAACCCCCTCATCGCATCAACAACGCCGGGGCTGGAAACAACGAAGCACGGCACCGTTGTAGCCGATGAATCCACAGGCAAAACAGTGAAGGATAAGGTTTGGGCTGGAGGCGATATCGTCACCGGAGCCGCAACCGTTATCAGCGCCATGGGCGCCGGCAAGCGGGCAGCAGCTTCAATTGACGCTTACTTGCGCGGCAAATGACGACCTGAATATGAATTACCCTATGAGAATAAAGGAGATAGTACGGCAAAAACAACGATATGGCACAACAGATAAAACCCTACTATCCAGGGAGCAAGATTCCTGACCTTGCCGTAGCCTGTCTGACACAGATTCCAAAGGTATGAAAGCCCCAAGCCGAGAGCAATGCAAATCGCTCCGATCGTGGGATAGAAGTAATACACATACATGACGCGGTTACTGACAAGGCAAAGCGGAATAAATAAAAGATACGCGCACAAAAACCACGAGAGTACAAACACGGAGATAGTTCTCCGTCTATTTTTCCATGCCATCCATCCCATATAACCTACCGAAGGCAAAATCAATGCCCATATGGTAAAACTTATCGCACCGAGATAATGCGGCGTATACCAGTACGGCATGATCAAAGGAAGCAATACCCACTCCCATGGATAGCTCTTGGAAGGGTGATTGGAAACAGCATACGTAACGCTGGCAAGCTGCTCCACCATATTTTGCATGCCGTCAACGGGATTAATCAATCTATGCGTAACCGGATAGCTGAACAGCCAGTACAGCAATACAAAAGAGCCGGCGCTAAGCCAGAACGCTCCGATAACACGATATGTCCGATCCCGGCGCGTCAATAGCCAGTGTAATCCGATGGCAGCGAGCGCAAAAACGCCGGTAAGCTTGGCCACGGCAGCCAGGGCCACGGCAACGCTGGAAAGCAGATAGTTTCCCCTGAGATAAAGCCAGAAGCAAAGCATCATAAATGCCAAGCAATAGACATCGAGCATGGCAATGCCGGCCTGAACGAAGGTTAAATTTTCAAAGGCCAACAGGAATGTAGCCAGAAAAGATTCTCTCTTTGACATCAGGAGCCTGCGGCAGATCAAATAGAATAAGATGATAATGAAGGTTCCGAACAATACGGAAAAGAAACGCCAGCCGAAAGGGTTATCCCCGAAGAGCAGCATGCCGGCCATGATCATCAACTTGGCTAACGGCGGATGTTCCAGACGCGATGATTCATTTCCGGCGATGATGGAGCGGGCATCGACAACGTAATGTTGCTCGTCAAACATGAGGACATCGGGACGATTGATAACGCTGAAGTGCATCCCCAGTGTAATCAATACAAGCAGGAGCAGACCGAAATATTCCCATCGGACGGCTTTTCGCAGCCACTGCATTGCTACTTCCATGTCCACCACACGTTCATGGTATAATTCCACAGCGTAGCTGCAGCGATACCGCACAGGTTAAACAGCAGATCATACTCTCCAAATATCGTGGTGAGCAACCAAAGTACCAGCAGTTTTAGCCCGATGCCGATTAAGCTCACCATATTGAATTTGAGCAGTCGTGTAATAAAAGTGTTAATTCCGGGCAATCGGCGATTGCTAAACGTGAAATAGTTATTGAAGGTGAAGTTGGAAATGATTGCTGCCTCGGCGCTGACAGCCGCTGCCGCTAGGGACGGAAGGGATGTCAATCCGGTCAGCGCCCAAAAAATGCCTTCATCAACGATAACGCCGCTGGTTCCGACAATGCAGTATTTGAGAAATCTGGTCAATTCACCGGTTCTTCTCATCAGCCTGAACAGATGTTTAAGGTACTCAATCTGCTGCCGCGCATTGAGCTTGCTTTCTCCACCTTTGCGGCATTTGAACGTGAACGGCACCTCGGCCACCCTGATATAGCGCCCCATCATCAGTATCTCGAGAAGGATTTTATAACCGAGAGGATTCAGATCCGCACCGGCAACGACGCTACGCCTGAGCGCAAAGAAACCTGACATGGGATCACGCACCCGTCTCGTCTCAGGCAGCAACAGATGTGATAAAAAGATTGCCACCTTTGAATTCATGTTGCGAAAAGTTGACCAGTTCTCACATCCTCCTCCTTCCACATACCGACTGGCGATCGTCAAATCAACGCCGCTATCCAGCTCTTGCAGCAGTTCCGGTATTGTCTCCGGCGGATGCTGCAAATCGCCATCCATGACAACAATCGTCTCGCCCGATGAAAAAGAAAAGCCGTCTACGACCGCGGATGATAATCCCCGTTTGTCTTTGCGTACGAACAGCTTCAAAGGATAGTCCCGTGACAGCGCAGTAGCGACATCAAATGTACCGTCCCTGCTGTTATCATCAACGATGATTATCTCATAGTCAGACTTTTCGAGAACTCTATGCAAGCTCGTGACGAGAGGCGTGATATTGTCCCGTTCGTTATAAGTAGGAATTACTATCGATAGCTTTGGATTGTCGTCTGTACGATTGCGTGCTGCCATTAATCCTGTGCCTTAATCCTGATTTTATTTCGTATACTATATCAGTTTTTGTGGGATGAGTAGCGAATGGCAGGTTGAGATGTAGCAGGTTCCAACAGCTATGGAATCGGATTGCCGCGCAGCTTGTCCTTCCAATTAGCCATAATCGAACGAGCTCTCCGTCTCTATGCATTTAAAGGCAGAATATCATGTTAACGTATGCTATCAATTTATTATACGGACATCAAGTCCTTTGCGGTATATAAAATACGTATGCATAATAGTTATAGCATTTTAGATATATGTCTGCTTTTTCAAGTTTATCATCCGGTTCACAGATGTAATTATCTGGTAGAATTATCCGGTTTTATAAGCTCAAGCAGGCAGTATTGATAGGGCAGGCTTATGGGATTTTCAAAAATTTTGTTAACCAGCCTCTTATAGATTTCCTCGATTTTATCCTTGTTATTCGGGGAGAATCCAATCTTTGCAGAAGATTCACTCCATGCTCGAACTACATGTGCCAGAGTGGAGGCTAAAAGGGCTCTTTCTTGAGGGTTGCCTAGTTTGTTTCCCATTTTTGTAAAGTAAGCACAGGGAACAGTCATCTCTTCCTTTGAGTGTAGATAATAGATGTGTTTGATTTCATCTT
The DNA here is from genome assembly GCA_002421445.1 of Dehalococcoidia bacterium UBA5629. Classification (GTDB taxonomy): domain Bacteria; phylum Chloroflexota; class Dehalococcoidia; order GIF9; family UBA5629; genus UBA5629. The sequence continues at coordinate 5,160 of DIKB01000034.1, forward strand.
CCTCTAATAATGCCTTCATTCCCTCAGGTGTGGCGAAGTAATCAGACACAAAAATAGCGTTCATTTCTTCTGCTGAAATCTGACCCTCACGAAATAGCTCATGGCAAATATCACGAATACAGTTATTAATCCGAGCATTAAATACTTCCCATAGGAGGCGATTTCATGCTATACTCTATTAAGACAATATGGAGAGAAGCATGGAAGGAAGATCAGATTTTCGGAGCTTGGGGGCAGGAGCCCAGGAAGCGATAAGGATGCGAACTGTTGAGGTTATTAAAGCAGGAATGGGGAAGTCCAAAGCGGCGGAAGTATTCGGTGTCAGCCGGCGTGCTGTTTCGCGCTGGATACGCGCCGACCATCAAGGTGGCAAGGAAGCTCTGAAAGCCAAACCACGTGGGCGTCCGCGAGGAGGAGGCAAGCTGAAGCCATGGCAGTGTGCCACCATAGTGAACCTCATTACTGACCGGCATCCTGACCAATTGAAATTGCCCTTTTACCTGTGGACTCGTCAGGCGGTGGTTCAACTCATCGAGCAGCGGTTTGGTATTCGTTACTCAGTTTATCAGGTAGGGCGCTACTTGAAGCAATGGGGCTTTACGGTGCAGAAGCCAGGTCGTAAAGCCTTTGAGCAGCGCCCCCGGGAGGTGCAGAACTGGCTGGAGAATGAGTATCCCCTAATCAAACGGCAAGCAAAAGCGGAGAATGCTGAATCCAGTGGTGCGATGAAATGGGGGCGCGGTCTGACGCAGCCAGCGCCCGTTGTTTTTCGCCCAAAGGTCAAACGCCGATCGTGCTGGGCCCCGGCAAGAGATTCGGCTGCAACATGATCAGCAGCATCAGTAACCGTGGCACGTTGCGGTTCATGGTATTTACTGATCGATTCAATTCAGACGTGATGCTCAGATTCCTCAAGAGGCTGATGAAGCAGATGGAAAGGAAAGTCTTTCTCATTGTAGACGGGCATCCTGTCCACCGGGGCCGTGTGGTAAAAAATTTCGTGGCTGAAAAGAAGGATCAGATTCAGTTGTTTTACCTTCCTGCTTATAGCCCAGAACTGAATCCCGATGAAATGCTCAATCAAGATGTCAAAACAAATGCGGTTCGTCGTAAACCCGCCGCCACCCAAAATGGTATGGTACGAAATCTACGCGGTTATCTACGCAGCCGACAACGGCAACCGGAACTGGTAAAGCGGTATTTCCATGCACCGACAGTCCGCTATGCAGCAGCATAATGGGGAGTATTTAGTGCTCCCCGTAATATATCCTGCTGATGCCGGCCATCGATCGTCACCAAGGTTTGTCAGATTTGCCAGAAACAATGCACCGCCTTCAACCATATCCTGCGAGCAATCGCTAAAGAAAATCC
>DIKB01000086.1 GCA_002421445.1 Dehalococcoidia bacterium UBA5629
TCGACGAGCAGCACCGTTTCGGCGTCATCCAGCGCGGGATGCTCGCCGCCAAGGGCTCGATACCGGACATCCTCCACATGACGGCGACGCCGATCCCGCGCACGCTCGCCCTGTCCCTCGAGGGACTGCTGGACATCTCGGTCATCGACGAGCTTCCGCCGGGACGGCTGCCGGTCAAGACCTCGCGCGTGCCGCCGGCGAAGCTGCCGGGGCTGTACGAGTACATCCGGGCGCAGGCGGCGCGCGGATTCCAGACCTACTACGTCTGTCCGCTCATCGAGGAATCGGAGGCAATCGAAGCGAAGGCAGCCAAGATCGAATACGAGAGATTATCCCTGGGTGTTTTCCCCGATCTCAGGTTATGCTTGCTGCATGGAAAGCTGGCTCAGGACGAAAAAGAAAAGATCATGTATAGCTTTCGACAGGGAGAGTTTGATATTATGGTGGCAACGCCTGTGGTGGAGGTGGGGATCGATATCCCCAATGCGACTGTGATGCTGGTGGAGGCTGCCGAGCGATTTGGGCTTTCTCAACTGCATCAGTTTCGCGGGCGGGTAGGCAGAGGAGACAAGCAGAGTTATTGTATACTATTGGCGGGGAATCCTTCTCCTGAGGGCAGACAACGGTTAAAAGCCATTGAGAGCATCTATGATGGGTTTGCTCTGGCGGAGAAAGACCTTGAAATACGAGGACCGGGAGAGTTTTTCGGTACAAGACAGAGCGGTTTGCCCGATCTGCGCATGGCAAAGTTGTCTGATACCAGGATACTTGAATTGGCAAGAAAAGAAGCCATTGAATTATATAATCGAGATAAACAATTGAAATTAAGCGAGCATCGCCTGTTAGCTAAAGAGCTGGCGAGGATTTGGCCACGCAATAGTGAATGGAGCTAGAAATGATTGTAAAGCAAAAACTGATTAATGCTTTGGAATATGCTGCAACCGAGGCACAAAAGAAGGGAATACTTGTTTTTACTGCACTGCCCGAGATAATTGTGGAGCATCCGCAGAATGTGCAGCATGGCGATTACGCTTCGAGCCTTCCTTTGAAACTGGTCAGGATGGCGGAATTGCCGCCGATGACGATAGCGGAAAAGATCATTGAGTTCTTGCCTCAAATGACCGAGGTCTCAAAGGTGATTCCGTCAAAACCTGGTTTTATCAATTTTGTGCTGAATCCGTCATGGCTCTCTACCAATGTAGCGGCTGTGCTTCAGCAAAACGAAACCTTTGGAGCTATCGATGCCGGCAGCGGCAAAACGGTGCAGATAGAATTCGTCAGCGGAAATCCTACCGGGCCGCTGCATGTAGGCCATGGACGGGGTGCAGTGCTGGGAAGCACGCTGGCTAATGTTCTTGCCTGTGCGGGGTTCAACGTCCAGAAGGAATACTATATCAATGATGCCGGCAGCCAGCTCAACGCATTCTATCGGACTCTGAATGCCCGATATCAGCAGGCGCTGAACATTGATGCGGAAGTACCTCAGGATGGCTATATGGGCACGTATATGGTTGATCTGGCTAAGGAGCTTGTTGCTGAATCAGGTGATAAATTTATTAAAAATCCCGATGGCATGAAAGAGCTTGGATCGATCGGCGTAACCAGAATGATGACATTAATTGAGAATGATCTCAGGCGGCTCGGTGTTGAGTTCGATAACTGGTTCAGCGAGCGAAGCTTATTTGATAGCGGGCTGTACAGCAGCGTCATGAAGCTTTTGCGTGATAAAGGACATGTGGCCGATCGCGAAAACGCCACATGGTTTTCCTCTGCGGCGCTGGGAGAGGATAAGGATAATGTTCTGGTTCGCAGCGATGGAACGCCAACCTATTTTGCTTCGGATATCGCTTACCACTACAACAAGTTTGTCGAGAGGAAGTTCGACAAAGTCATTGATATCTGGGGTGCCGATCATCAGGGTCATGTGTCCCGGATGAAGACCGTGCTGAGTGCTCTTGATATCGATCCTGAACGTCTGACGGTGCTGATCTGTCAGCTTGTTACGCTGAAGCGTGGTGAAGAGATTGTCAGAGTTTCCAAGCGGAGCGGCGATCTTATCACACTGGATGACGTGATAGACGAAGTCGGTGCAGATGCCTGCCGGTTTTTCTTCCTGTCGCGCTCCGCCGATTCTCAGATGGATTTCGATCTTGAGCTTGCGGTTAAACAAACTGCGGATAATCCGGTTTACTATGTTCAATATGCTCATGCGCGTATTTGCAGCATCATGCGGTTGGCTCAGGAACAGGGCATCGATTATACCGATGGCGATGTCTCATTGCTGACTCACGAATCAGAGCAGGCTTTGATTAAGCAGATGGTTTTACTGCCTGAGATCATCGATACTATTGCCAGAACACTGGAGCCGCATCATCTTACCTACTACGCTCAGGATCTGGCAACAGCGTTTCATAGCTTTTATAAGCTTTGCCGGGTTGTTTCGGCAGACCAAAACATCACCCATGCCCGTCTTAAACTGGTGAAAGCGGCTCAGATTGTTCTAGCCAGAACGCTGCACCTTATGGGCATGTCTGCGCCGGAAAC
>DIKB01000114.1 GCA_002421445.1 Dehalococcoidia bacterium UBA5629
GACCGTTTAAAGCGTGCGGTAATGAGCAGGGTTGTCCAGAGGATTGATATACAGATGGGTGTGGAGTTTCCGATCAGCCCGGAGCATACCGTTGATCTCATAGCAGATGAATGGAAACGGGCGAAAGATGCGGTTTACAAGTCACCGCGTGCCCGCGAGATGTATCGGAAATATCTTGAAACCATGGTGAGCGAGAAGATTGATGCCCTGATCCGCAGCGACAAGGACGAACTGGGTCATTACGGCGTAGCCGAAAAGAGTATTTAGATATATCGCCCGTCGCATCAGAAGTTCGGATGCTGATCCGATCGGGCTGAGTTATGTTGTGTTGAGTAAATTCAGGGAGAGTATGTTTGAGCCAGGATAAGATTGAGATGCAGCTGAAATCGTTGGATGAACGATTGGATAACCTTGATACCATTGTTACTACGCTCGTAGAACGGGTGATGAAGCAGCCGGTTAGCATGGAGGTTCCCTGTCCGAAATGCGGCAGCGTCGTTCAGATTACCTTCACCTGCAATGCCAAATCCGGTGCTAGAGTTGATCTGCAGTAACATTCTCAGCTTGACTCTGAAGAACTCTCATTGATAGAATGCATCTCCTTGGGCGGTTAGCTCAGTGGTTAGAGCGCTGCGTTGACATCGCAGAGGTCATAAGTTCAAGTCTTATACCGCCCACCATGTCAACAGTTTACATAATGTTATTTTTGAACCATCATTCACCATTTCGCCCGAAAAATCGTCCCCTGAGCGGAGTCGAAGCGCACTAAGCTCTCTTAATCCCTCGTCGCTGTCTTATCAAAGAATTCTTGAATCCCTGCCCCTTCGTGATCTCATAGAAACCCTATTGGGAGCGGAAGGTAAACGTCGTATAATGTTAAGGCAAATGACAAACGACGAACTCTTTAATCTCTGCGATAGTGATATCATGCTAAGGCTTCATAACGCTAAGAACCTGGGTGATACTCGCAAAACTTTAGCTCGATTTAAAGATCATCTTGGTCAATACCCGCCATCACCGGAACTAGTGTAGTGTCTCATAAATAGCCTTATAGCGAGCAAGTTTATCGAGGATAGCATGAGCGGACTTATGCCATACGAAGGGCTTGGGCTCGGCGTTAGATGCTGCCATGTAGTCTTCGATTGCAGCAATCAATTCCGCGGCGCTCTCGAAACTTCCCCGACGGGCTCTTTTCTCGGTGAGGTCGCGGAACCACCGCTCCACCAGGTTCAGCCAGAACGAACTCGTTGGCGTAAAGTGCAACGTGAAACGCGGGTGCTTCTCCAGCCATACCTGCACCCTGGGCTGTTTGTGAGTCCCATAATTGTCCACAATCCTCTGCACCTGCTCGGTGGTATACGTCACCGGACGGCCTCGGCCGGGCAAAATCGTGGCGATAGCTTCGGGACCACCCTGCAAGAAGCGCTTACGCCAAAGGATGACGGTGGGACGGCTGACGCCCGCCTCTCGTGCGACCCGGGCATTGGACAGACCGTCAGCGGCAAGGAGAGCGATCTTCGCCCGGAGGGCAATGCTTTGGTAAGCATATCACACTGCCTTACACATGCAAAGCTATTAGTGAGACACAAGACTGGATTGACATTCAATACTAATAAATTTACAATACATACATACGTATGGAAGTACCGATGTCCAGAAGGAGAAATTACCATGAAAAGAAAAATGACTGTGGTATTTAACGACGAGGACCTCTACACACAACTGAAAATTGAAGCAGTAAAAAGACATATAGCAGCGAGTGACATTATATCTGATGCGGTACGGGAATGGTTGGAGAGCCGCGAAGATGCCGAGCTATTACCTCTCATTGAAACTTCCCGAAAAGGGTGGAAAGAAAACGGCGGGCGTCCCTGGTCTGAGATCGAAAAAGAAACTGAACAAGCTATAGATAGTCGCGAAGGAACTATTGAGGCAAAGCGTGTATAAACTCCAGGTATCACCGGCTGCTGATCGCGATCTGGGAAAGCTTCGACATCGAATAAGCAGAAACGATTTTGAACATCTAAAGATTGCTATCAGAGGACTGGCAGTAGAACCTCGTCCCCAAGCCCGCATTGGAAGGATACCGAACTTCTGTTTGAGAAGAAGCACTTGATTCCAACTTTACATCAAATATTTGAAACTCCTACCTTCGTTTAGGCATAGATTAATACAAGTAACAGGTGGTTAAAAAAGTCTGAATATCCTTCGTAGCAGCCAGATTATAATGAGAATGACTGCAATAACAAGTGCTATATGAATTAGCCATCCTAAACCGGGTATTGCGATAAAACCCACCAGCCATAAAACCAGAAGAATAACACCAATAGTTAATAAGATTCCCATGTAGCCTCCTTTTTAATTAGTAAGCGCTTATAAATTGAAATACTTGGTAGACGGTCTGGTCTGCATTTATAGCTTATATTGCACTATAAGTTTTTCAGCCAGCTCGTTTTGTTTTTTTCCTTGTACTCACTTAGGGACTTGTAATGCTTAATAATGTCTTTGATAGCTTCCTCGTTGTTTTTCTTGTTGTGTTCAATCCTGTAAACCTCCACGATCTTATCTTCTTCATCGGATAATTCCATTTGAACTCTTACTGTCATTCTGCTTTCCTCCTGTAATTATTATTAGAAAATGATAACAACATGACCATTGAATAGTCATATAATCGGGTCGGGACATATTAAATTCTTATGACATTTGGCGGTTTCTGCCGTGTTCGATCGATGAAATAGACCATTTTGATTGGTGGCCGTAGAATCGCCTCTAACGGCAGCAGTAAATTTAGATTATCCTAACCGATTCTGTAGAAATCAGAAGAGGTACAGTCCAGTGAGGATAAACCTACACAAAGGCCGGATTGGTTAAAAAATTCTGAATACTCTTCGTAGCAGCCAGATTATGATGAGAATTATTGCAAGAACAAGTGCTATATAAATCAGCCCGCCCAAAGAGGGGAGAGTGAATAACCCCAACAACCACAATACTAAAAGAATGATACCGACAATTAATAAGATATCCATAATTTCCTCCTTTTTACTGGATTACGTTTTCAATCACAGCTGTGTTAGAAGTGTAACAAGCTGGCTCCCGTCAACTAAGGGGCACTCTCGTTATTTCTTTACTTTTTCTTCCAGGATAAACGTTACTTTCATCTGGACACGGT
>DIKB01000025.1 GCA_002421445.1 Dehalococcoidia bacterium UBA5629
GATCAAAAGCTCCGGTGATCCATTGGTTGTCGATCACTACTTCGAACGATCTCTCTGTCCATAACTCAATATTTCCCTCTGGACGAGATAATGCCTGAATGATCTCTATTGACTCGAGAGCATGGATGAACTGCCCAATCGCTTGACCTGCCAGCCCTTGCGTTAAGAGGGTCGTTTTTCGCCAGTCCTGGACGCATTTCTCAAAATTGAAACTTTCCGACCAGTTCACTTTTTCAAACATCTGATGGACGGCATTGCCGAGGTTAATGCTATCTCTATGTGTTGCTGAAAACAGGCTGCTTGCGTATATCTCTCCCTCGCCCATTGCTGATGGAATGATGCTGACAGGCCGCTGCCTCCCCGCTGGTATTTCGAAAAGCTCAGGCAGTTCTGCGGACGGAGGCAGTACTGGCTTCGTTTCCGGCTGCACGTTCATGAACCAATCCCGTTCTCCCGTCTGATACAAACAGACATATTCTTCCCCGCTGATAGTAAAACGGTGCCCATTTACCGGCTTCATATCTTTTGTGAGCTGCAGCTTAAGAAATGCTGCATGATTCAACATCGCCGATGATTTTCCCGGATAACTGGTTATACTATAAAGCCCGCGTCGCGCTCTGGTTAATGCAACATATAACATACACAGCTCATCAAAACATGCCTTTTCATTATCAGCGCGCAGCCATTTTGCGAGTACCGGATCATTCTCGGCAACGATGCGCCGGGGCGTTTTTAATGTCCAGAGGGGCTCGTCCGTTACAGGGTCGCTGGCGGTAAGGAATGCCGATTTGCCGGTGATCATATCATCCCTGAGGTTAAGGTCAGGTAAAATAACGATATCGAAGCCGAGTCCTTTTGACTGGTGGATGGTCATAACCCGGATGCTTTGTTCGGCCGTGCTGTCGAGTGTTTCGTAGGATTCGACGAAATCGAGAAATTCGTTGCAATCACCGCTTCCTTTTTGATCGAATTCACCGGCTGCGGTAATGAGGTCGTTCAGTTTCTTTCGTCCATAACCGTCAAGCTCGTGAATAGAGTTCAGCCTCGTTCCCCACGTGCGGGCAAACGATTGATAACCGGAAGTCTGTATTTCATGTAGCAGTTGTACGGGCAGCGAATGTTTGGATAGATGATGACTGACAACGTAATCGTTGAGCGGGCTCATCTGGAGATGTCTCCATGCCAGCGTATCCCCCGGGTGAGCAGCAAATTTCACCAGTGCCAGCAGAACAGCAACCACCGGATTATCTCTGATTGCCGCCCTGCCCTCGTGGATAATAGTCATCCCCGGACATTCGCCTCGCAGATAGTTGGCAATGTCCTTGCCTGCATCATTGCTGCGCACAAGTATCGCAGTAGACAGACCTTTGCTGAGGGGATCGATCTCCTGTAGCAAACCGGCAACGATGTCATAGCGGTCCTCTTTCTCCGGTTTCAATGAACCATTCTGACAATCCGGTTCAAGGATTGCGGCAAATCCCGCTGTTTGTGCTAATTCCTCCGAGCACCGGTGTGTTTCCCAGATGTTGTGCCACTGGTTAGTCGTTCCTTCCGGCAGTCCGCTCCCCGAAAGATCGCCGAATACGGCGTTCACGGTGTCGATGACTGCCTGGCAGGAACGATATGATGTGCTCAATGGTCGCTTTATGATATGGCCGGCGTAGCGATTGAGTATCCTGTTGAAAAGCTGCGTATTGCCGCCGCGCCAGCTATAGATGGCCTGCTTCACGTCACCTACGTAGAACAGGCTGCGCTGCCCGCTCGAATCCTGTATTATTTCATCGACAAGGTTGCCAAGCAACTCCCACTGCAGGTCGCTGGTGTCCTGAAATTCGTCCAGCAGCCAGTGATCGAGTCTACAATCAAGACGATAATCTATATATAGCTTCCCGCCTGCCCCCTGCATTCTGCTGATTACTGCGCTGCTGCTGGCTTGGTTAGCGTCAGTAAGCAGGTACTGCGCATCGGTGAACGTTAGCTTGCCCCGACGTCGGATCATCGCGTCATAACCCTGTTCGTATCGGTCGAGGATGCGATAAATTCCCTGCGTCCTCTTTGCTGCACTACGCAGTTCCGTTCCCATGATCTGTCGCAGAAGCTGTAACATCAGATCGCACTGTCGTGCGGTAAGGGGGTACTCATTCTCGAGGTATTTCAGGGAAAAATCTCCGTGTTCCAGCCCTTCGTAATTCTGCAGCAGCCGTTGAAACACTGCACTTTTTGTGACTTTTTCATCCCACGCTGATGATTCGGAATAAGTGACGGCAAAACTAAGTATCTTTGTCAGGCTGTCCGCGAGTTTATCCGAAAAATTGCCGCCGGAAAAAGATGCCGCAAGCTCATCAGCTGCAGCTTTCACATTGCCTGTGGATAAAAGCCAGGGATAACCGTCCGGCCAGATCGTGGTCTCCTGCCCCCAGAGGATGGCAGCAGGCATTTTTCGATAGTAGGCGCGGTAATCTCTGGTAAAAGAATCCAACCTGCCTTCCAGACTTTTTTCCTCTTGTCCATACGTAGCGTCTTTAAAGGCGGAGAGAAACTCATCTCGCAGAGCAGCATCGCCCTGGCTCGACTGGAAAATATTGTGCAGCACATCCTTGCTGAGTTGCTGCGATTCGGCCCCCTGATTATCAAGCATTTGAAATGCAGATGGTATGCCGAGTTCGAAAGGGAAAGCGCGGATGATGCTTATGGTGAAGCTATCAAGCGTACTGATGTGCAGCCTGTGGAGGCTGATAAGAAGCGATCGCAACAATTGCAGGAAATCAGTTTGCGTGGTCGATGGCAAACCGATTCTCCCTGCAGTCTCCCGCGCTTTTTCTGCCGATCCCGCAGCTTTGCTCAGATGTTTTACGATGGTATCGAAAATCTCCCCCGCTGCTTTGCGGGAGAATGTGAGCGCGATGATGCGGTCGGGATCGATGCCGTGGGCCAGTAGTTTTATATAGCGATGAGCGAGATGAAACGTCTTGCCCGATCCGGCAGAGGCAGAGATCGCTTCGTTTCTGAGATTATATGCAGTCATAGCTTCTTTTCTTCCATGAATGCTGCGAAATTCGTTTCATTGATGCACTGCCTGGCTTCATTATTCTGGAACAGGCTGGTCAAGTCATCGTTAGGTAGTTTCTCTGCCGGCGGCCAGAAGACGCGATTGCGTATCGCAGCAATGATGTTTTCGGCACAACCCTGTGCCGCCCGAAGTATGGTTTCATCGAAATTTTCCCAGATGCTTATACCTGTTTCGTTAATGGATCTGGGCAGGTTAAAATAGCCGATGGTCTTCTTCCCTTCAAGGGTGTGGTCCTCGCCAAGCAAGATGACGTAGAGTGGCAACTGGAGATCTATCCATCGTTTCGCCCGATTGTTCACTGTAATCTTTGCATATTCAGCAATCTCTCCTGTTTTCGGCACGGACTGGAGGTGTTTCTCCTCCGCCGTTTTTCCGACCTCAGATGTTTTATAATCCAGAATCCGGATCACGCCGGTGCTCCTGTGTAGATCAATGCGGTCTATTTTGCCTGCAATTCGCATGCCGTTGAGGCTTGTGGAGATCGATTTTTCACAGGCAATGATCTCCCAACCGTCTTTCACCAGTCTAACCTGTTCCCATGCTGCTGCCAGAAGACGTCGTTTTGCTACCTCAAGCTGGATCTGAATTTGCAGTGACGGGGTTGCTCCATAGCGTTTCTGCACAAATGCCTCTGCCTGTTTGCAGAGAAAAGCGTGAAGCTGCCATTCATTATCACATCGTTTCATCATCTCGTCGTTCCCCATGTCATTCAACGCTTCATGTGCCAGGATGCCGAAATCAAGCGCATCCAACTCCCGTTTGGTATCGCTCAATTCTTTCATCCGGAGGATATGTTTGAGGTAAAATCTGAACGGACAGGTCAGATAATCTCGAAACTGAGTAACGTACATTGTGTGTAGATGGAGTTTATCCGGCTCAATATCGGCAGGCGGTGCTGCATCAAGCTTGAAGCTCACGCTTGCAGGATAGTTCGGCGCAGCATCAGCAGGCGCAGCGAAGAGCAGCGAAGCACGTTCGACCAGTTCTTCATCATTGCAGCGAAATAATAAGCGAGACGGCTTTAACGGATCCCGCGTTGTGCTGGTTTTATTAATAAGGAAGCAAATGCGTCCACCGGTCTTTCTCGACTCAATCAAACTCCGCATCAAATAGGAATCTCGCGCCAGACGGTCATCGTCATGTCGCAATCCGATCTGCTTTCGTAAAGAATCAGGCAGAAAGATATCGCCCGGATGGCTGTCCGGGACGAATCCGTCATTCATTCCGGTGATGATCATTAACGGGGCCTCATTCCACGGCAATTCCAGCCATCCCTCCAGATCGAGAATGGCGCCTTTCCGTTCAGTGAAATAGCGTTGTGTGCTCAACCTCCACAGCAACAGATCCATCCCGTTCTGCTTCTCAATACTAATTCCAGCTTCTGTGCTATCCGTAATCTCATGCAGAGCGTCGTCTATACGCTCTGCAACTTTGATGAATTCCTCATCATCCGGATTATCTGCATTTACGGTACGATTTTGATATAGTGCTTGTAGCAATGTCCTGATAGCATTATCGAGATCACTGTCAGGAAATGCTGCCAAGCGCTCTTTAATGAAATCTAATGCTGTTCTCAGAGACGAAAAGTCGTCTTGTGTTTCAGTCGTTGCTTTGTCTCGTGGCAAGTGTTCGACCATATCAGCGATGTTTGCTGGTATATGATCGTTCTGAAATGTATCCATCTCCTTCAGCAGTTTATGTGCTGAGATACCTTTGGTATGATACAGGCAATCGAGGACATCGGCATGGCGAAGAAAACCGCTGAGCGCGGTATACGATGATTCGGACACCAGTGTACGGTATGCATTGAGCAGACGATAGAGTTGGTGTTCAGATGCCTGTTTACCGGCGGGATCGAATGACATAACTCCCCGTTCTGCGAGATCGGCGATCAGCATCGGGATGATACTGGTATCCGGCACGCCGATAGCAGTATTTGCAGCATCGAACCTGTTGGATTGTTCTGCTATGATATTGAGAACCGTCTTGCTTTGCGTGATTGGATTACTGGTGAGGAAGATATTTGCTGACGGGTCTGGAATCGCAATTGGATTGTTCAGCCATTTCTCTGTAATCGGCCGTCCCCAGTCATCAAAACGGCCTGACTCTGATTCAGGTGCATGGATGAGAATGATAATGGGAAGAGATTCAGCAATGTGTACAAGGGCGAGGAGGACATTGGGGATGGGGTCGGGAACACCGGCAAGAATAATCGTATTGAATCGATTGGGTACTACGGGATGTTCAGCAGATTGCAGTGAGAGTGTGCACTTATCGCTAAATCCAAGCTCATCCATTCGTGCCAGATATGCGGCTTCCAGAGTCGCCATCTGTTGCCATCGCTCCTGCTCCTCGAGTGCTTCGCCAAGTTTAGTATAAACATCGTTGATGGAACAGCCCCCCTCGGCGAGAGTTTCGCGCAGGCTCTGCAGTAACATTCCGGTGTTCACACCCCACGAGAAATCGATATTCGATACCGGTGCTGAAAACAGGCTGGAGCAGCTATCAAGCCCGGTTTTCATTAGAACGCCAGCCCAGACAGCGGCAATCTGTGTTGGTGTGGCTATGTTCTTATTATCCGCTTCAAGCAAAAATGAAGGTGTTCTTACTATGGGAGAAA
>DIKB01000087.1 GCA_002421445.1 Dehalococcoidia bacterium UBA5629
AAAGCCACCGGCTACCGCAATAAACTCATCTATGCATTGGGAAAAGAAGTGAAATCAGGAGTTACAGGGCTGAGGATAGTAAACATGACACTGAAGAATTCCGGTGGAGAAGCTGTACGATTGCGTTACTTTGCCCACAATAACGAGATAGCATATACTACCATTTCCAATTGCGGTATTTATGACTTCAAATTCGCCGGAGGCGCCGATAACGGCGAAGGCATCTACATCGGCACCGCTCCAAATCAGCTCAATGACGGGAAGAATCCTACAAATGACCCCGACCAGTCAAACGATAACTGGATACACCATAACAGTATCAACACACAGGGAGCCGAATGCGTAGATATAAAGGAAGGTTCTTCCGGCAACATCGTCGAATACAACAGCTGCACAGGCCAGCAGAATCCGAATTCAGCCGGGTTGCAATCAAGAGGAACTTGCAATATTTTCCGAAATAATACTATCTATAGCAATGTAGGAGCGGGTATTCGTCTTGGCAGCGATTCCCCGACCGATGGGATCAACAATGATGTCTACGGGAACGATATTCATGATAACCAATCGGGCGGAATAAAATTCATGAGCCACCCTCAGGGGAAAATATGCTCCAACAGTATGGCTGACAACGCAGGCGGCAATTCCGTCGGCATGTACGGGCGCTATTTCTTCCCATCCACTCAATGTGAGAAATAAACCGCCACCTGCTATTTTGCCTGTCTCCTTGCTTCCAGTTCCCGGTCCCTGATCCATTTCTGTTCTCGTACTGTTATCATGGCATAAATCCTGGCAGCGGCGATTAAAAAACTCACTCCCGCATACGCCGGCACCATCAGTATATCCTGCGGGCGCCGAGCCAGATGAGGAAGTATTTTTATAGTCCGGCTAATCATCCACCATGTCAGAATAACGAGGACGGTAATCCAGTGACCCTGGGAAAGCGCAAGGAAAAAAATGACAAGAGCAAAACTGAGTGTAAAAGGGGAGATGAACCGGTCGATCATATAAAAGGCAAGATATGGATGCTTCCAGACCCAGCGTTCTACAAAAAGCGCCGTGATGTCAGAACCATAGCTATTCCGTGACCAGCGAATTCGCTGTCTCCAGAAAACTTTGAAACTTGATGTGGCCGTAGAATAAACTTGAGCCTTACTTTGATAATAGCTGTGCCAACCGTTTCTCTGGATTATACGGGTAAGACATTTGTCATCCCCCGATTCTTTTCTTCTTCCGAATATAATCTCGTTTTGGAAGTAATCCAGATGAGGTAGCAGTATCTGACGACGATAAAAAGCAGTTCTTCCGGAGAGACATGTCAGCACCCCTCCCATGGCAGTTTGTGAAGGCCATTCATCGGTATTTCTCGAATCCCACATAATATCGAGAATTTTCTGCCAGATTGAGTGAGGCCTGACACAATTTTGCCTTGCAACTACGCCTCCTATTTTGGGATCACTAAACGGAGCGAGGCCATTGTTAGCAACGCCTGGAGCCCAGATCACATCGCTATCCACCAGCGCAACGATCTCACTATTTGCCTGCCGTATTCCATCGACCAGAGCCGCTCTCTTCCCCTCTTTGGCAGTCACTAATAATTTCGCACCTGGTTCACTCTTGGCAAAATCTAAAAAGACCTTAATACAGTCATGGTCCATGAAATCGATAACAGCGATTATCTCATCGGGTTTGTTTGCCCGCCATGAATCCAATGCCGCTTTCAGGACTTGAGGATTTTCGTTGTAAACCGGCACAACCAAACTCAAGGTGGTATCGCCGTAGTGGTGATCGACAGCAGGCATTGGCCTGTAAAACAATGCACATGTCTTTTTAAAGAGCCATATACTCCATCGCCAGACACCTATCACCCCGATCGGGATGAGTAAGGCATATTCACCAAGATCGCCGATATTCATTGTAATTCGATTATGCTGAATAGTATATCGTCTGCTGAACATCTATGACAAACGAACATAACACTGTACCTAAATTCAGATTAATCATATAATAATCCGGTAGATACTAATAGGGAAAAACGAGAACAATCGATGAAAGGTAAATTGAAGGGCTTTTTGCGTATCTCACTGATACTGATTATTATGGTTTTAGCTACCGGCTGCATATACCCCGCCATGAAACATGTAAAGCAGGGTGAAGTTTACCGTAAAGCGGGACAATTCGACGATGCTGTGAAGGAGTATACAATCTCCCTCAAATATGACCCTAATTATGCTCAGGCCTACTACAAAAGAGGGATTGTCTATTTGCATAATGATGATTATGCTAAAGCTATTCCAGATCTCACGAAAACCATTAGCTTAGATCCGGGGCAGGCTACATATTACGAGTCACGCGGGCAGGCATACTATAGCATGGTGGACTACACTGCTGCGATCTCCGATTTTACCAAGGCTATCGAACTGAATCCGGCGAATGCCGATAATTATTACCGCCGTGGCATTGCATATGATAACAAGGGAGATTTCGAATCAGCCATCTCTGATTATAACAAATATATTTCGCTTAAACCGGATGATAGCAGGCCATACGGCAAACTGGGGCGCATATACCAGGACAAAGGTGAGCACAATAACGCTCTACTCAATTACAATAAGGCTATTCAACTGGACCCTGCCAGCGCCAAATACCACGAGCATCGCGGACAAATATATGTAAACATCGGTGATCCCCGAACGGCAATTGCCGACTTCGCTAAAGCAATCGAGCTGAATCCGAGTTATAGTCCCCCATACTACGGGCGGGGTAATGCTTACGCCAGCATTAAAGAGTATCAAAAAGCAATTAGTGATTTCACCACGACTATCGGTCTCGATGCCAAAGATGCTTATGCGTATTATGCACGAGGTAATGCATTACGCAGCATAGGAGAATATATCCGAGCAAACGCGGACTATAATAAAGCAATCGAATTAATTCCGGATAATCCAGAATTTTATGCTAAACGTGGATTCATTGATCTCGTACTGCTGGAATACGATAGAGCCATTGAAGATTTCACCATGTACATGAAGCTGGATCAGAATAACGCCAGGGCATATTACGCTCTCGGTAGAGTCTACATCCGCCAGGAAAAATGGGAAAGAGCATTAACGCTTTTCACCACAGCCATCAAGTTGGATCCGAGCCATGCGAGAACCTATATGTGGAGCGGATATGCGTATTTCAAACTCGGCCAGAATGATCAGGCTATCTCTGCATACACTAAAGCCATTGAGCTAAATCCTTCGGATGCTCAAAAGATTTACGTGATGCGTAGTGAAGTGTATGGAGCATTAAATCAATGGGATAAACAGCGCGCCGATCTGGTTAAAGAGCAGAGCTTCGTAAAATAGCTATCTCAAATTGCACCAATAAGAGAGCTTATTCATATAATGTCGACTACAGGGCCTAACCAGAATTGCGACAGGAATAGACTATCTATTCACTCTATGCCATGCCTTCGCTGCGGCACCTGCTGCTCAAAATTCGATGTCCGTGTCAGCATGGATGAGGCACACCGCATTACTGACAGGATTGGCATTACCTGGGATGAGTGGATGAACAGCTACATCAACGACCGATGGCCCGGAACCGAGAGTTTTATACTCCGAAGACACAATGGCAAATGCATCTTTCTCAAAGAGAAGGGAGAACAAAGCCTTTGCAGTATCCACTCATTTAAACCATCCTTATGTATTGAGTGGAATCAAGGGCCACAGCATAAAGAATGCCAGCAAGGTTTACAAAAACGATGGGGAATCGTAGTTGACAATTCGGGAACCCTCAATGGCACGCAACAGGCATTACATTGCTACCGTGCCTTTCTCAAATCGTTAGAAGGTGACTGAAAACCGGCCGCAGACCTGCATTAGTACTAAAGTATGATCAATAGCTTACAAAATTGGACTATCCGTGCATTTACAAGTGATGTATGACACACTATAATTGAATCTCAGAGGCAGAGATAGAGCGAGTTTAATGGCATTTAATAGGACGATGGTAAAATTATACGTGAAGAATCGTAACTTTCACCTTGTTATCATAGCAATCATATGCTTTATACTTTGCTTCTCCGCATGCCTGCTGCCTTCGGGGAGATTGTATCTCAAAGAAGGCGATGCTCATTATGCTCAAAAAGAGTATGCGCTGGCTGTCGAGGATTACAGCAAAGCCATCGAACAGAATGATAGAAATCTCGCTCTGGCTTATGCTAATCGAGCCCTCTGCTATAATCAGTTGGGCGAATATGATAATGCTCTGGCAGACTGCAATAAAGCGATTCAAATCAATCCCAGACTGGTCACTGCTTATATTGCACGGGCTGCTTCATACATCGAGATTGGCAAGTTCGATTTAGCTATAGCGGACTGTAATGAAGCCCTCAAAATTGATCCTAAATCAGCGCAGGCTTATATCAACCGTGCCTGGGCATACTACTCAAAAGGACTTTATCCGGAATCGATAGCCGATTGCACACAAGCACTCAAGATCGATCCCAAACTGGCTTTCGCGTACATCAACCGTGCCAAGGCATACAACGAGACCGGGAAATATGATCTGGCTATCCTTGATTGCATTGAAGCGATCAAGATCGAGCCGAATAACATAGCGCCTTATATTAACCGCGCCTGGGCATATCTGGAGACGGGACAGTATGACCGTGCCATGCTTGACTATAATAAAGCAATCGAACTCGAGCCGAAGAAAGCCATCACCTACGCCAATCGCGGTTGGGGATACACCAAAAGAGGGTTGTTCGATCTTGGTATCAGTGATTGTACCCAGGCGATAGCAATTG
>DIKB01000064.1 GCA_002421445.1 Dehalococcoidia bacterium UBA5629
CTGGCTTCCCGAAGCTGAAGCAAAAGCGAAAATATTCGAAAATGATCCCAAATTTCAGGACTATTCAACCATGATGGTAAAAACCCATCTGAGCCTGTCCCACGATCCGACGGTTAAGGGGGTACCCAAAGGATGGGTACTGCCGATCCGTGACATAATGGTATACTCGGGAGCCAGATTGCTCTGTCCGATGGCAGGAACGATCAGCCTGATGCCAGGCACAGGTTCTAATCCGTCATATAGACGTGTTGATGTCGATGTCGCCACAGGTAAAGTTCGCGGACTGTTCTAGAGAAGTGGAGGCAAAAATACAACACAGTACGGCCGCACAACGCACTTAGGTACCAACCTCCAGATCCAGAAGCTGTACTTGCAGCAGCCCTAACTTAAAAGGTGGTACACTTATTGGGGGCAGGTCAATCCAAGTAAATAAATGTCTGAATTTCAGGAATATAACTTTATAGAAGCTGCTGAGGAAATTTAATGGAAATCAATTTGGGGTTTGCAATACTGCTTACCGTATTTGCTGGTCTATCCACCGGCATCGGCAGCGCAATTGCTTTTTTTATTCGCCAGCCGAAGTACACTTACCTGTCTTTTTTACTGGGAATTTCTGCCGGAGTCATGGTATATATTTCTTTTACCGAACTTCTCGGCAGCGCAATTGCAAATATTGGTTTTCTCAAGGCTAATATCGCCTTTTTTATTGGCATAGCTGTTTTTGCTGTCGTGGACATACTGATTCCTCATTCGTATGAAGGAGAATCGGCCGATGATACTCGCCTCGGTGTTAAACGAGAAGGTAAAGAAGATTCAGGTATGTCCTCGGCAGAATCACTCGCTTCGCTGAAAAGAAGCGGGATTTTTATTGCCATAGGGATCGCCATACATAACTTTCCGGAAGGCATGGTTACTTTTGCCTCTGCCAGCACCGGCGATATATCCCTTGGCCTTATGGTAGCTTTAGCTGTTGCTACTCACAATATTCCCGAAGGGATTGCAGTATCAGTCCCGATTCTCTATGCTACCGGCAGCAGGCGTAAGGCTTTCACCTATTCCTTTTTATCAGGCATTGCTGAACCCGTAGGTGCGGTGATAGGCTATCTGCTGCTACTGCCGTTCCTTACCCCGTCAGTATTATCTTCTACACTCGCCTTTGTGGCTGGCATTATGGTCTATATCAGCCTTGATGAAATTCTTCCGATGGCTCATCGCTATGGACGCGCACACCTTGTTATTCTGGGAATCGTTACTGGCATGGGGATTATGGCTTTCAGCCTTTGGCTGCTTGGCTAGGGCGTGTTCACACTAACAGTGATTTGGTGATATAATGGGTGTATGGAGATAACAACTCGTTAACGATAAGTAACTTATAAATACGTGGGGTAACGCACTACATACAGTAACCACCACTACCCGTTTTTGACAAACTTTTCAGAATGGACTAGTATGAGACTGTAAGCCATCGACTTCACAGAGAAGCGATGAGCAGGTTATCAATCAATTGAATACGTATCCGCTTGGATCGGAATGACCGAGACGGGGTTGTAGTAGAGCATGTAAAAAGCCTTCTCGTGCACCCGAGAAGGCTTTTTTTATTTGGAATAAATGAAAGCTTTCGGAGTGAGGTAAATGATCAAGATCGGTTTCATAGGTACAGGAACCACAGGAACCGCTCTGGCTGTCAGACTAAGCCAGAAAGGTTATGCCGTCGTCGCCGCCTCCAGCCGAAGCTTCTCCTCCGCACAAAAGCTGGCCGCAAGGATACCAGGCTGCAACGCATACCATACTCTTCAGGAAGTCGCCGATACAACACAGCTTACATTCATCACCACACCTGATGACATCATCGCTCAAATAGCTTCAGATATACAATGGCGCAGCGGTCACCACGTCGTCCATTGCAGCGGCGCACATTCAACCGATATCCTCAAACATGCAGAAACATACGGAGCACACACAGCCTGCTTCCACCCGCTGCAGACATTTGCCAGCATCGACCATGCCATCGACAATCTGCCAGGCTCGACATTTGGCATAGAAGCACAGGACAAGCTTCTCGATATTCTGAAAGGTATGGCCAATGATCTCGATGGGAACTGGATTATTTTAAAACAGGGCGATAAAGCGCTATATCATACAGCAGCCGTCATTGCCTCAAACTACTTTGTTACCCTGGTAAAGCTATCTACAGATCTGTGGCAAACATTCGGCGTACCGCAGGAGCAGGCCATCAAAGCGCTCGATCCTCTGATAAAAGGAACGCTGCACAACATCGAAACGATCGGTCTCCCAAACTGTCTGACAGGACCAATCGCACGTGGAGATACCGGCACTATAAAAAAACATCTGGACATCCTGCAAAAACAGTCTCCTGCCGTTCTTACAACGTACAAGGAACTGGGAAGGCAGACTATACCTATAGCGCTCGCTAAAGGGAAAATCGACACACGACAAGCATCGGATTTGCAGAGTATATTAAGCTAACCAGGAGAAAACGATGAGAACAATGTTGAAGAGCAAACTTCACAGGGCACGGGTAACCCTCAATAATGTCGATTATGAGGGCAGCATCACCATCGATAAACATCTGATGGAGGCCGCCGATATCCTGCCGTACGAACGGGTGGAAGTGCTCAATGTAAACAATGCAGCCAGATTCACTACCTACGCAATTGAAGGCGAAAGGCATTCCGGCGTCATCTGCCTTAACGGCGCTGCAGCGCGGCTGGTAGACAAAGGCGATGTTGTCATCATCCTCACCTATCATCAGGTGCTCGAGGAACAGGCAAAAGACTACCACCCGCGACTCGTCTACGTCGATGCTCAAAACCGCATTACGCATATTCATGGGGTCCCGAAAGAGAAAGACTGGACATCCGAATTGCTGTCAAAGGGCTAAGGAGAATGCTATGGCAAGTGGACGGGTGACAATCAATCAGATTAAAGACATGAAGAGCGCCGGCGAGAAGATCGTCATGCTGACTGCCTATGACTATTCCACGGCAAAGATTATCGATGAAGTCGGCATCCCGTTAATACTGGTGGGAGACAGCCTCGGCATGGCGATACTGGGCTACGATTCAACTATCCCGGTAACCATGGATGATATGATTCATCACACAAAAGCAGTGACGCGGGGAGCAAAACATGCACTCGTCGTCGCTGATATGCCGTTCATGACCTACCATGCCAGCACTGCCGAAGCTATGCATAACGCCGCCCGGTTTATCCAGGAAGCGGGAGCACAGGCAGTGAAGCTTGAAGGCGGCGAATTCATAGCGGAGGCCGTCAATAAAATAGTTTCCTGCGGCATTCCGGTTATGGGACATCTCGGCCTTACCCCTCAATCCATACATCAATTGGGTGGATTCAGACTTCAGGGTAAAACGCCGGCAGCGGCAGAAAAGCTGTTGAAAGATGCTATCGCACTTGAGCAGGCTGGGGCCTTTGCTATTGTGCTCGAACTTATACCGCCTCCACTGGCAAAGCTCATCTCTCAAAAGATCAGCATCCCGACGATAGGCATCGGCGCCGGCGCCGACTGTGACGGTCAGGTTCAGGTCGTCAGCGATATCCTCGGTATGTTCACCGATTTCGTGCCGAAACATGCCAAGCAGTATGCACAACTTGCCGGCGCCATCAAATCTGCCGTAACCAATTACGCCAGGGAAGTGAAAGAAGGCACCTTCCCGACTGCACAAAACAGCTCTATCATAGATGAAGCATCCGCACAGGATTGAAATAGTGAGCACGATACAAACAGCCGGAACAATCGCTCAAATGAAAGCGCTGCGACAGGAGATGAAAGGATCCGTCGGCTTCGTGCCGACCATGGGATACCTTCACGAAGGGCACATCTCTCTTGCCAGACAAGCCCGAAAGGAAAATGATCACGTCATTGCCAGCATCTTCGTCAACCCCACGCAGTTTGGCCCCTCCGAGGACTTCGGCCGCTACCCTCGTGCGTTTGAGCGCGACCTCGACAT
>DIKB01000062.1:0-1168 GCA_002421445.1 Dehalococcoidia bacterium UBA5629
ATCAAAGTAGATACACGCAGCAAAGAATATCTGGAAAGGATTGGTTAATACAGTGATAAAAGCGGATCTTCACGTCCATACTCGTTACTCGATGGATTCCAACACCTCACTGGAACAGGTTATCGAACAGTGTCTCAAAACCGGAATCAATTGTCTGGCGATTGCCGACCACGGCACAATTGACGGCGCATTAAAACTCAGAGAAATAGCTCCATTCAAAGTCATCATTGCCGAAGAGATATTGACACCGGCGGGCGAGATCATGGGACTATTCCTCAATAAGACAATCCCGAGCGAGTACTCTGTCGAAGAGACGATCGCCCGTATCAGAGAGCAGGGAGGGCTGGTATCCATACCGCACCCATTCGATACTCTGCGCTTTTCGGCATTCAAGAACGACTGGTTAAGAAAGATCATGGACGATATCGATATTATTGAAGCGCTCAATGCCAGAAGCCTTTCCCCGGGAAGCAATACAATGGCAAAAAATCTAGCCCGGAAAAATGGGAAGCTTATGGCTGCCGGCAGCGATGCTCATACACCTGCGGAGATCGGACGCGCTTATATTGAGATGCCTGATTTCAATGATAAAGACCAGTTTCTCACATCGATGGCACAGGGCAAAATCAGAGGACATAATTCAAGCCCGTTCGTCCATCTGGCAAGCACGAGTACAAAGCTGTTTAAACGAATCAACAATTCTGAACGCGGAGAGTAAATATGCTCAAGATCGGCTGGTTTTCCACCGCAAGAGGCCCTACCTCACGAAGACTCCTTCAGGTCGTGCAGGAAAATATTCAGCAGCAGACTATTAACGGTCAGATTATTTTCGCTTTTACTAACAGAAATCCGGGCGAATATAAGGAGACCGACCAGTTCTTCGAGCTAACGCGAAGCTATAACATACCAACCGTTTATTTCTCTCTTAAAGAATTCGAATCAGCACCTCAAAACCAGGGAATATCCCCTGACCAGATCCGTATTAGATACGATAGAATCATCATAGAAAAACTCAGGCGATTCTCTCCTGATATTTGTGTCCTCGCCGGATATATGCTCATCGTCGGTAATGAGATGTGCCGCAAATACAGCATGATCAACCTCCATCCGGCCCTGCCCGATGGACCGAAAGGAACATGGCAGCAAGTTATCTGGCAACTCATAGAGA
>DIKB01000062.1:1230-4088 GCA_002421445.1 Dehalococcoidia bacterium UBA5629
TATTGCAGCTATCCGATCACCGGCGAACCGTTCGATGAGCACTGGCAGAAAATTAAGAATAAAACTGGCACAGAAATTCAGCACCAGGAAGGAGAAAATAATCTCCTGTTCCAGATCATCCGCAAACACGGAGTAGCACGAGAGCTGCCATTGATTGTAGCAACGTTAAAAGCCTTTGGAAACAGCGAAATTTCGATCAAACAGGGAGAGTTACTCGATAAGCAGGGCAACCGCATCACAGGATATGATCTTACCCGAGAAGTTGATGCTCTGGCACGGGAATCCTTGAATTTTCAGACATCCTGAAGAGCGCTACTCTTTTTTCTTTCCCTTGTTGCCGGTGAGTATCTCGTCAACGATGCCATACTCTTTCGCCTGCTCGGCACTCAGATAGAAATCGCGGTCCCAATCGTGAGTAATCTTTTCCACAGACTGTCCGGTATGCTTTGCCAGGATATTCTTGAGGATTTCCTGCACCCTCATGATCTCACGAGCCGCAATCTCAATATCCGATGCCTGTCCCCGCGCACCACCAAGAGCCTGATGCATATGCACAGTGGCATTGGGCAGGGCAAACCGCTTTCCCTTCGTCCCCGCGCATAGAATAACAGTCGCCATACTTGCCGCCGAGCCGACACAGATCGTCGAAACATCAGCCCTCATCAACTGCATTGTGTCATAGATAGCCAGCCCGGCAGTGATCACTCCGCCCGGACTGTGAATATAGAGATTGACATCCTTCTCCGAATCCTCACGATCCAGATATAAAAGCTGCGCAATGATCAAATTGGCTACCTGATCATCGATCGGTGTTCCTAAAAAGACGATGCGTTCTTTGAGTAAAAGCGAGTAGATATCAAAGGCACGCTCTCCTCTTGAGCTATTTTCTATCACCATCGGAATAACGTTAGATGTCTCAATTCCCATATTTTCCCCCTTTACTTACTCTCTGCAGCAGCATTGCCGCTGGTTATATCGGTCAATACCTTCAAAGCTTTCTGTGTCAGCAACGTTTCACTAATTGAGTCTCTCGATTGAGGTAGATTAAAGAAGTTTTTCAAATCTTCCTGATTCTCAGAGCCGCTCACCATACGCTCTATCTCAGCATCGATTTCCGGTTCCTCGACCTTCACGCCTTCCTCTTCGGCGATCTTGCCGAGAACAATCGCACGGAGCAACCGACGATTTGCTATCTCTTCTATTTCTCTCTGATAATCGTCAGGAGTTTTATCAATGCTCTTCAAATAACGCTCAAATCCTTTGACGCCATCAGGAAAATTCTTTACATCATTCCTGACGATGCGCTCGATCTCCCTTTTCTTCATAATCGGCGGATACTGCACATCGCTCATCTCAACAGCAGAATCGAGCGATTTCTGCTCGAACTCCTGTCGCCCGCGGGCATCAACCGTCTCCTGCATGCTCTTTTTAATCTGGCCCTTAAGTGCGGCCACCGTCTCCTGCCCGGATTCTTTGGCAAACTCATCGTTTAATTCGGGTAGGTTCTTCTCTTTTACTTCGCCAACTATAACCTTGAGTTGAAATTCTTTTCCGGCTACCTGTTTTATCTTGTAATCTTCAGGATACGAGAGGACGAAATCGATCTCTGCACCTTTGGCCAATCCCACCATCTTTTCAGAAAACTCAGGCAGTGGAACATACGAATCTTTTACTACTTCATAAACGGCATCCTTACGGTTGATGACAACCTTGCCGTCTTGCTTGGCTTCGATATCCATTGTAATCACATCGCCGAACTGCACAGGACGATCAACCGAAACTAATGTTGCTTTCTGAGCACGAAATTGTTCGATCGTTTTCTCCACATCATCATCCGTTATCTCTTTCTTGCTCGACTCAATCCGGATATCTTTATAGCTGCCCAGTTTAACAGTCGGTTTAATCGGGACAATAGCCTTAAATTTCACAGGCTCATCTTGAAGCACTTCGATCGATGGTTGATCAATCGCCTCAATCTTCTGATCCTTTAGCGCTTCAGTATAGAGATCAGGGATCATGTGTTCCATCGCTTCCTGTAAAAACGCTTCCTTGCCGATATGTTGCTCCAGAATAGATCGGGGTGTTTTGCCTTTGCGAAAACCCGGAACAGCAACCCTTCCGACAAGGTGGTTGTAAGCGAGCTTCATATATTTATCAAGCTCGGCGTCCTCAGCTTCAACATTGAGCGCCACCTGACAATTTTCAATAGGTTCTGACGATACTTTCATCTCGTAATTTCCTCGTTTCGTAATTATACATCATGCGATTCGTATACCTGTAATCTCGATCGCACGTTATTCTTTCCGTAATGATAGATGCAGATCTTTTAACTGCGCATCGGACACTGCTGATGGTGCCCCCTGCATTAAATCCATCGCGCTCTGATTCTTCGGGAATGCGATGACATCCCTGATGCTTTTCTCTCCGGCAAGAATCATCACCAGCCGGTCTATTCCGGGAGCGATACCACCATGCGGCGGTGCACCGTAATCAAACGCCTCCAGCAGATGGCCAAACTGGCTCTGTACCTGTTCTTTGTTGTACCCGAGAAGAGCGAAGATTTTCTCCTGCAACTCTCTGGTATGAATTCTGATACTGCCGCTGGATAATTCGTAGCCGTTGCATACGATGTCATAGTGGCGGGCACGCACACGACCCGGGTCCGCGTCGATGAGAGAAATGTCCTCTTCCACCGGCGCAGTGAACGGATGATGCATTGAGTCCCATTGATTTGTCTCTTCATTTTTCGCAAACAACGGAAATTTAACCACAAAGGCAAAGGCCATCAGGTTGGGATCAATAAGGCCAAGACTGTTGCCCATCATCTGACGCAATTCATTGAGCACTTTGTCCGTCAC
>DIKB01000058.1 GCA_002421445.1 Dehalococcoidia bacterium UBA5629
ACCGTGGCTGATATGATGCCGCTTGTCAGTGAGAACAGGTACTGGATTAAGCGGGGTTTGGAGATCATTAATACGACAAAACGTCTCGGACTCCAGGAGATGTTTCAGTGTGCTGGTATCAAACCCGGCCTGATTGAAACGTCAACGATTTCATGGAGCATCGGTCCCCGGATAAATGCTGCAGGTAGAATTGATAGCGCAACGACAAGTTATAAACTTCTATTGACGCGGGATGGTGATGAGGCAAAACGGTTAGCCAGTGATCTTGAAATAAAGAACGCAGAACGGTTACAGATGACTACGGACCTTCAAAAGCGTGCACGGGAGCAAATCATTGTCGAAGGTACAGACCGTTGGTTATTGATGGCTGGTGATTGCGATTATCCGGAGGGCATAACCGGCCTTGTTGCCGGCAGGCTGGCCGACGAATTCTACCGTCCTGTCATATTAATGACTGTCGGCCAGGAATCAACTCGCGGCAGCGGACGCAGCATTCGTGAGTTCAATATCATGGCCGCGTTGGAGCAGAATGCGGATATTCTTCTCAAATTCGGCGGGCACAAACGGGCTGCCGGCTTTACAATTACTACTGCAAATTTGGATGCTCTGAAACAGCGATTGTATAATCAGGCGTGCAGAGAACTCTCAAGCCTTGATTTACGTCCACACATCGATGTTGATGCAGATATACCACTTTCTCTCTGCGGAGGCGATACATTCAGTCAGATACAACGGCTTGCTCCCTTCGGTTTTGGTAACCCTGTGCCGGTGTTTCTCAGTAGGAGAGTACAGGTTATTGAGGCAAAGGCGGTAGGCGTGCAGGAAAGCCATTTGCGCATGAGAGTAAAGGATAATGGTGTCGTCTGGGATGTAATGGGATTCGGACTTGGTGATCATTTGAAAGAAGTATCGAAAGGTATCGACATCGTTTACAGTATGGAGATCGATCGATGGAACGGCGAAGAGAAACTTCGCCTCAAACTCCTCGATTTTTCATAACCAAAGCAAAGATTCTGTGCTGTTCTTAAACTGCCGCTCAATGGTATTTGTAGTCTTCGACCTTGCTGTTTTTCGTTGCTGCGCTCAACAATACGGTAGTTTTGAATCGGGGGTATAGTAAATTTATTCGTAACATGATGGTAACCATCCTGTAACGTATTTGAAACATTGCAACAGTAAACTATTGCCATAAGGAGGTTGCAATGAATACAGGTGATACTGCATGGTTACTTATCTCTTCGGCATTAGTTATGCTCATGACGCCGGCCGTGGGTTTTTTCTATGGCGGCATGGTCAGAAAGAAAAACGTTCTTTCGACTATAATGATGAGCTTTGCTGTTCTCGCAATGGTATCTGTTCTCTGGGTGCTGTATGGCTATTCACTCAGTTTCGGCTCTGATCACGGAGGAATAATCGGAGGGCTGGAATGGTTCGGACTTGCGGGGGTAGGCCAGGAACCATCATCCGTGTATGCCACGACCGTACCACATCTGGCGTTCGTGATTTTCCAGGCGACATTTGCAATTATTACGGTTGCTCTATGGACGGGCGGTGTCGTTGAGCGCATAAAATTCAGTGCGCTTCTCGTTTTAGCGGCGCTATGGCTTACCTTCGTCTATACGCCGGTGGCGCATTGGGTGTGGGGTAGCGGCGGCTGGCTCGCAAGCCTCGGAGCTCTCGATTTCGCCGGTGGCACTGTTGTACATGTGAATGCAGGTATTTCAGCACTGGCGCTGGCACTGGTGCTTGGGCCGAGGAAGGGATTTAAGGAAAAAATGTCGATGGAACCGGGGAATATACCATTTGTCGTTTTGGGTGCGGCTTTGCTCTGGTTTGGTTGGTTTGGTTTCAATGCCGGCAGCGCTCTTACCGCAGGAGGGCTGGCATCAAGCGCCTTTATTGTTACGAACACGAGCGCTGCAACTGCTGCTCTTACATGGATGTTCCTGGGCTGGATTAATCGCAAGCCTTCCGTACTCGGAGCGGCTACACGCGCTGTTGTCGGACTGGTGGCCATTACACCAGCGGCTGGCTTTGTTCAACCGTGGGTTGGTATTCCGATTGGCGCTATCGCTTCAATTTTGTCCTATTATGTCATGATTTGGCGTACCAGAGCTAATAAAATTGATGAATCCCTTGACGTATTCGCCTGTCATGGTGTCGGTGGAATGTGGGGAGCGCTGGCAACCGGTATTTTTGCTACAACTGCCGTTAACCCAGCCGGTTCTGGACTGGTCGATGGTAATGCCGGTCAAATTTTGATCCAGATTGCTGCGATCGCTGCGACGATGATTTATTCCTTCGTGGTTACCTGGATACTGGCAAAGATCGTAAAGGCGACAACAGGAATCAGAGTCAAGGATGTCGAGGAGACTGTCGGGCTTGATATATCACAGCACGGTGAGCGTGCCTATGGAGGATTCTAATGAAGAAGATAGAAGCGATCATCAAGGAAGAACGGCTCGATGCTGTCAAAAAAGCGCTGGAAGCTAAAGGCATCTTGGGCATGACGGTCTCTGATGTGGTTGGCAGAGGACGACAGAAAGGGTTGTTACTCCAATGGCGCGCCGGTGAATACAGAGTGGATCTGTTGCACAAGATGAAGCTGGAGATCGTAGCTGACGATGCCAATTGCGATATGGTGATCGACACGATTTCCGAAGCGGCACGTACCGGCAGCATCGGAGACGGGATGATTTTCGTCCTGCCCGTTGAACATGCTATTCGCATCCGAACCGGAGAAAAAGACGAAACATCCCTTTCAGCAGAATCAAACGGCAAATGATATATTCGTGATACAGGCACACTGCTGTCCAAGATAATTGAATTTCGGGGTTTTGGACGAGTTTTTCATGCGTGAGAGATAGCCCCTGGCAGAGTTTTCGTTTTCCACCCCCCCATCCGGCTGATTATCGGATGAAGATGGTTGATGCTGTCTAAAACGCAAGCCTCAGTTGGGGGTCGGGTAGTTCAGGTTGAGTCTCGAAGGGGTCGTCGAGCCAGTCCCAGAGGTTGCGGTAGGAAAACAAGTTCAGACGGAGCAGGGCTACCAGGCGGCAGAGAGGCAGGTTGCATTTGGAACGGAACTGGAGGTACTTGAGCAGTAGCACGGCAATCAATGCTGTCCAAATCTGGGTCTTTAAGGCGTTGGGGCTGGTGCCGACGAAGGTCTTTATCTTCAGATGTTGCTTGAGCATCTTGAAGAAGAGTTCTATCTCCCAGCGATCTCGGAATATTCGGCCAACAGTGGTCGCTCCGAAGTGATGGTGGTTGGTGAGCAGCTCGATCTCCCGTTGGTTCTCTTCGTCCCAGACTACCACCCGACGCAGCAGCCCTGGATATTTCTGTTTGGTCACGGGCCCGCTGAGGCGAATGACCTGGTCGGCGAGGATGTTTCCGCGTTGCGGCAGAAGGCGGTTATGTACGATTTCGTAGGCAGCGTTGTCTTTGAGTCTGGTAACGAAGAAGACACCGGCAGTATTCCATTGCCAGAAGAGCTCAAAGTCATAGTAGCCCCGATCCACAACCACGATGCTGCCTGCGGGAATGGTGAAATGGCAGGCGGTGGTGACATCAGCAGTCTTGCCATCGGTGATCACGGCGAAGTCCGGCAAATAGCCGTCGTGGTCAAGCAGCAGGTGGAGCTTAACGGCGCCTTTGGTCTGACGGAAGTCAGCCCAAGGAAACAGGCTGAGACAGAGGTCGATGATGGTGGAGTCGAGGCTGAGCAGCCTGTTCCTGAAGCGAAACACCTTCTTTTTACCAGGGCTGTTGCTGCGGCAGAAGTCTCGCAGATGAAAGAAGGCATTCTGATAGAGTTGCCAGGGACGGTGGGCATTGGCATAGGAAAGCGTGCTCTTGGCGGGGGCGGCGCGCAATCCCAAGTGACTGAGCTTACCGCAGGTGACGGCCAGTCCGTCACTGATCTCCCGCAGGCTCTTGGCCTGTGCGAGTTGACAGAAGAGCATGGCGACATACTGGTCCCAGGACGAAAAGCCCTTAGCATGGCGTTCCGCGCTGCATTCATGGACAAGGCGCAAAAAGGAAACCCGAGGCACGATCTGAAGTATCTGGCTGAACAGACTTGTGGTAAACTTCATGGTAGAGACTCCTTCGAAATATTTAGTGATTCGTTGTGCTTTTACTATACTACTTCGCGGAGTCTCTCCTCTACCACTCAGCCTGAAAACCTATTTTGGACAAGAGTGATACAGGCAGGAAAATTAATCCTGCCTGTATTATATTCCTCTGATACGATGCTGTCTCTGAATTTTCTTGTCCATGCTGTTTTGCCTGATTTAACGATTTCGTAATGAAATCGTAACACAATTGTAACATTCCACAGTCATACTGATGAGAGAGGTGTGACATGGATATTTATAGCAGATTCAGGCTTCATGCATCGTTGTCGCCGAGACTATCCGGCGGAACCGGCGGCAGCTTGCCGGGGAAACATGCTGATGCGTCTCGAAATAAATACGATGCTCAATTGCAGCCCGAAACGAAGAAAACTATCTCTAAAGCTGATGCTTCCCCTTCCAATACGGATTTCAAAGCAAACTAAATGCAAACGCAAAGTTGGCGTTCATCTTAAGAAGATTTAGCCTTGCCGAGCACTACCGGGATTGCATCCTTTTATACTGTTTAATATGTGTTGCAGGTCTGCGGGCAGCCCTGACTCAAATTCCTTGTATGTCCCTGTCGAAGGCAGTTTCAATCCAAGTTTATGAGCATGGAGGAATTGGCGTTTCAGAAAGGTAGATTTGCCTCCATAGGTGCTATCACCAATGACAGGATAGCCGATTGCGGACAGATGCACTCGTATTTGATGTGTACGTCCTGTTTTTAAAACAACTTCAAGCAATGTGTAGTTGCCATAATATTCACTGACACGGTACTCTGTCCGCGCTTCCTTCCCTTTTTCCGCGATTGCCATTCGTTTTCTATTATAAGGATCCCGTCCTATAGGTGCTTCAATAATACCGCGTAAGGCTGTTATTCTGCCTTTTACAAGAGCAAGATAGACTTTCGTGACGCACCGTGCCTTAAATTGGCCGATCAGATTCTGTTGCGCATCGTCGTTCTTGGCTACAACGAGTAGGCCCGAAGTATCTTTATCAAGTCTATGGACAATTCCCGGACGGTTCGGGTTGCCAATTTTTGCTATGGGTGGATAATATGCCAGCAATGCGTTAATGAGGGTCTGTCCACTATGCCCCGGTGCGGGGTATACGGTCATCCCTGCGGGCTTGTCCACGACGATAATATCAGCATCATCGTAGACAATGCTCAAAGGGATCGGTTCCGAAAGTAAAGTCTTTTCCGTCGGTGGTAGTATCGTGACGATGACGGTATCGCCGGTCGTTATTTTCAAACTTGCCTTTGCTTTCTGTCCGTTGACGAGAACGGTATCGAGGTCAATAAGCTTTTGAATATATGATCGGGAAAAAGATGGCAATTCACGTGCCAGAAACTTGTCAAGACGAACCGGCGGTTCATTAATCCGGTACGTTTTTATTTCCTGAGACTGCACTGCTCGTATTTCCTTTTTGTACGGTAAGTAATACTGAAATTGCGAGAATACAGGTGCCTACCGTGATACATGAATCAGCGACATTGAATGCAGGCCAGTAAACATCACCCCATAAGCGGATATAGATAAAATCGGTAACGTATCCTCGTGCTATTCGATCTATCAGATTTCCTGCGGCACCTGCGAAGATGAGCGCCAGAGAGAATCCACCCCAGGAAGCTATACGGACAACATATGGATAAAAACAGATCATTGCGATCAGCCCAGCAAGCGCAAGAATGCTCAGAATCAGTGTTTGATTGCTGAACAAGCCAAAGGCAGAACCTGTGTTTTGAATATTGAGTATAGTCAGTGAACCGATCGGTGGAAAGGACTCTCCCATGGACAGTGTTGCTCTAATCCATTGTTTACTGAGTTGGTCCAGCGTGATGAGAATAAGGGCGAGGAGCAGAACTCCTCCTTCGCGTTTCCAGCTAAACTTAGACATTCTTCTTTTGTTTTGCCTTGCAACTGAGACAGAGGTTGGCATAGGGCAACGCTTCAAGCCTTGCTGGCTCGATTGGTTTGCCGCAATTGTCGCATAAGCCATATGTGCCGGCATCGTATTTTTTTAAAGCATACTCGATCTTTGCCAAATTATTGCTCACCTGGCTTTCGATAGCCAGCTTTTTCTCAAGCTCAAATACCTCTGTAGCATCCTCCTCTCGTTTGCCGAAAGGGCTGCCTTCCCTTGCCTCGCTTTCTTTGCGTGCACGCTTGATTTCCGCCAGTTCGTCGCTAAGACGCTGTCGTTCTTTAATCAACTGACTATGAAGCAATATTATCTCTGCCATTGTTCTGATCCGGTCTGATGATGAATTTGAAGATTATTCTAATCTATATGAGTCAACAAAAGCAATGCCCTGTTTGTCAGCGTGTCAAGACTCGTTAGAAATGTCCCCTACTTTAACTCGTTAGAAATGTCCTCCGGTGACCTCATACCGGTAATGCCTGGCTCATGCGTTGAGTCTGGAGGCTGAATCTTCTCCAGGGATG
>DIKB01000100.1 GCA_002421445.1 Dehalococcoidia bacterium UBA5629
CTTCCGTCCTCCAATCCAAATCTAAGTACCAGAATCCTTCGCTCACGATCACCAAGCTCTTTAAGAACGTTTTGAATTTGTTGTTTGAGTAGTTCCCCTGACGCCGCATCGGCCGGTGACATGGTGGCTCGATCCTCAATAAAATCGCCAAGATGACTGTCTCCCTCTTCGCCAATAGGCGTCTCTAAAGACATTGGCATTTGAGACAATTTCACAATTTCCCCTACTTTCTCTGCGGAGATCTCCATATCTCTGCCAATTTCCTCGTCACTAGGCTCGCGCCCATATTCCTGCGCTAATCGACGATTTGTCTTGTATAGCCTATTGATATTTTCCACCATATGTACCGGAACACGAATGGTGCGAGACTGATCAGCTAATGCCCTGGTAATAGCCTGTCTAATCCACCAGGTAGCATACGTACTGAATTTAAAGCCCCTCCTGTATTGGAATTTCTCTACGGCTCGGAATAGTCCGATGTTCCCTTCTTGAATAAGATCAAGGATTGGCATTCCATTATGGACATATTTTTTGGCAATGCTTACCACCAGCCGCAGATTTGCTTCAGTAAGATGTTTTTCGGATTTCTCCGCTGTTTTTTTCACTTTGTCAAAAAAAGATTTAAACTGTTGGCTTTTAGATTGGAGATGAGAAAGGAACTCGGGATTAATCGGCTCACTGACGATAGACTTCACCTTGCGCCATGAAGTTTCATCTCCAATAATAGTTAATAGTTCTGGAGGCAAAAGGCGGCTATTCAAGGAGACGCTGATTAGTTTCTGCGCTACTTCAGAGAGGTCTTCTTCACTGGTTTTTGAAATATCGTTAATCAACGTCTGGTCGATTACACTATTGATTGCAGCTTCTAGCTTTTCGTTACGAATTTTCCTGACAAAACTATTTTCTGGAGGAAGGTCAAGCTGTTCAGTAAGAATGTCGATTAATGGTTGGGCGGCAAGCAGATGCCTGAGCAAAAAAATTATGATTGCTTCTGTCGATGGGTAACAATTGTATTGGTTAAAATAAAGCTCCTCGATGTTTTTAAGGTACCTGGCCTCTTCGAGTTTACTAGCTAATACCCTCTCATCGTTTGCCGTGATAAGCTGGACTCTGCAGATATCACGGAGGTATGCATGTATAGGATCATCGATAATTTCCTGCGCGCTCAGACTTTCCTCTCGTTGCTGCAGCGTAGACTTAGCTTCCTGCCCGGGTTTATCGACTACATCCTCTTCTGCCTCTTCACTTTCACAGAGAAAAGTTTCATCTGTTATATCCTCTTCTAAATCTCCATCGAGAAGTGATTCTGCTGCATTGTCGACTTCAATTACATCGTCAAGAGCTAATACATCGTTTCTTTTTCTAGCGGGGAAAAAAGATAACAGTTCACGTTCCTGGAGTACACTCACTTGCCGCTCCCTTTACGTTACCTTTCATAAATATTTAGGCAACATAACTACTTAATATTGTACCACGTTTAAAGATTATGACTTGCTTACCAGCACCTGCACCACTTCCCACGCGCGGGTGGACGCACTAGGATGGGCTGCTCTAATCAGGTCAACAGAGATTCGGCGGTTCGAACCCTGCCGATCCCAGTAAAATTATTTGAGAAGGAAGGTCGTCGTTAATCTCCCCTCATAATAGGTGTACTCTCTGGAACAAGCACCTTTACACATGCATCCACAACTACCGGATCGTATAGTATGCCTCTCTTTTGGGTAATCTCCTCAATAGCTTTATCTATACCCAATGCCGGACGATAAGGGCGATGGGATGTCATGGCATCAACAACGTCTGCGACTGCCAGTATCCTCGCTTCCATGTTTATTTCATCACCACGGAGACCTTCAGGATACCCTGAGCCGTCCAATCTCTCATGATGTTGCAATACAATACGACAAACCGGCCAGGGAAATTTAACAGTCTTGAGAATAGCATAAGCAGTCTTTGGATGGTCTTTAAGAAAACCGCGCTCAATTTCAGATAATGTGGTTGGTTTGCTTAAGATCTCAGCAGGTATCGCAATCTTGCCGATATCATGCAGTATGGCTGCTACCTGCAATCCCTCAATCTTCTTTTCAGGCAGGCCCATCTCTTTCGCAATGGCAGATGCCAGCTTGGCTACCGCTTTCTGATGACCGGCAGTATAAGGATCTCTTACTTCAGAAATATTCCCTATTGCCTCGATTGTTCCCTCAAGCACTACCTGCAAGTTATCGCGGCTTTGTTTTAGTTTCTCAGCCATACGCTTCGTTTCCGTTACGTCTCGCATTATGCCCCTGTATCCACCAATCGTCCCATCAGTGTTACGCCATACAGTTGAAGTCAGCAGACAATCTATAATAATGTCGTCTTTCTTGCGGAATCTTACAGTATAGTCTTTGACTGCTTCATTTGCCTCAATTTCCCGTTGAAACTTCGGGCGATCAGAAGAATCGGAGTAAAGCTGGATAACGTTCATATTGCAAAGCTCTTCTCGTGAGTAACCGGTAACATCTTGCATCGCTTTGTTCGCTTCGATAAACTCACCGTGACGAGTCGTCTCATATACGGCATCCTTCGAATCTTCAAACAGGCTGCGATACTTCTGCTCACTTTCCTTCAAGGCGTCTTCCGCATGTTTACGTTCGGTGATATCGGTGACGACTCCGAGAATGGACGGGGCGTGCTTGTAGGTTATCAGCTTGGTAGTAATGATAGATTCGACTCTCTTGCCAAGTTTGGTCAACAGTGCATACTCAATTGCTTCAACATCTTCCCCTCTCATATGACGTGTAAAACTTGTCTTCACGAGTTCCCTGAATTCTGGAGCGATCAGCATCATGAAGTCGAAGTCTGGCGAACATAGCTCATCCCTCGTGTAGCCTGTAATCTCTTCACATTTCTTGTTAGCATATACTACAGGCCCCATCTTGTTAATAAAGATCATATTCGGCGATTCTTCCGCAAGAGTTCGGAATAGCTTTTCAGATTCTATGAGAGATTGGGAAACTGATTTGCTTTCAGACCGCGCGGACATGACTTCACGCAAATGTGGAGTTGATCTTTCCTTTGTACCTTGTATTTGAACTCTATTAATAGTTTTCATTTTATATTCCGACCAAGCACGTACTCAAATCGACGTCTTTATATTCTTGAGTTGGGCATTGTATCAATAACTTTGTTGACCTCAGCCCTAATCTGATCTATTTCATCTGAGGTAAACAGTCGCCACCCTCTTCTATCCCTGTATTTCGGCTCATTAAGAGTACCTTCTTTTAACCAGCGGAAAAAGGTGGTTTTCCCTATCCCTGTCATACGACAGACTTCGGCTGTTCTGTAATAGGTTTGATCATTTGCTGTAAAAGGCATTGTTCGCAAACTCCTGTTTTTAACCTCAACTAATCTATCTGACTATATTCTGCACTATCCAAACTGTTTTGGGAATCCTCTGTTAGTCCTGTTATAGTCGGTACTTTGGTATGTGCTTACCTCAAACCCTTTCTGCATGTTTATTGAACCCTTTTATTATTGAGTGGGGGAGAAATCGTCAGGATTATTATCGCACCAATAATAGCAACACCTGCCATAACCAGCCAGAACCACTGATATGTACCCCACGTATCGTAAGTCCATCCCGCCAATGGAGCCCCCATCATATTGCCTATAATGGCAATCCCCATGATTAAACCGTAAATGACACCAAAACTGCTTCTGCCGAACAACGTGCTCGTGAGCGAACCACCAAGAGCAAACGCACCGCCATAGCCGACACCGAACAACAGACAGAATGGCACAACCAGCCAGAGACCTCCAGTCGCAGCAAACCCAAAACAGATCATAGACAGAGAAACTATTGCAAAAGACCCGACTGCCACCAACTTTCTATCATATCTATCACTGAACCAGCCTAATCCAATACGTCCGACGACGCTCACAACTGGGACGGCACTGGCAACGAAACTCGAGGTATACCTGTCCATGCCGATGCTGGCAAGGTATGGCATTACATGCGTAACGACAGCGCTTACTACCAGCAGCAGACAGATCATGGCTACAGCTAATTGCCAGAAGACTCGACTGCGCATTGCCTGTTTAAGTCCATGATCCGATTCCTGAAGCTTTCGGCTAACAATAACATCCTGCTCAGTTCGTTCCATCGCCGTCTGTCCATCCGGCAATAAACCGTAATGCTCCGGTTTGTGACGAAGGATGAATGATACGGGAAGAACGATAGCAACTATACAGAGCATGATTGTCAGCACCGCTGAACGCCAACCAGATACCTCAATGATATGTGTAATAACAGGCAGGAAAAGACCGGCAGCACCGATACCTGATATTGCAATGCCGGTTGCCAGTCCAAGATGCTTCCGAAACCAGTTGGCTACCGTTGGCATAACTACAGTTAAGTTACAACTGCTTGCTCCTATCCCGATAAGTACGAACGCTGCGTAAAAAACTCCGAGCGACTGGGTCTGCATCAGCAGCAATAAGCCAAGGCAGGAAATAATAGACCCGAAGAAGACTATCTTACGGGAGCCCCACCGATCGATAAACCAGCCTGAAAGCGGAGAGGCAATCCCGTTCTCCAGTCCCCTTATCGACATCGCCAAAGATATTTGTGTATAGCTCCAGCCGAATTCAGCGGCTATTGGTTGAATGAAACTGGTAAAGCTGTAGTTAACCATACCAGTGCCGAAGACGCCGATGAGGAAACAAGCGCCAACAATCCACCAGCCGAAAAAGATTCGTTTTACCGAAAAATTTGAATACATTATTGGCTATTAAAATGGTATCAGAGGTTTAAAGAACGCACAAGTTTTCTAGCAAGCCGTTTGAGCTTTTGCTCGACATCTTTGTTCCTGGAGATATCACCGGGAAGCTTTGGCCAGACAGGACATGGCCTATCCATGAAATTTTTGAGCAGACCGGAAAGCAGGTCAAAATAGGCAGGGGTGCCAAACACCATCGCATCCGCTTCGATCAGCTTGGGATATATCTCCCGCATGTCATCTTTGATCTTGCAAACGCCTTTGCGGTACGTTCCGCCAATATCACAGGAAAGACATCCATCGCATCGTTTAATATCGAGCTTTCTGAGGAGCAGAAGCTCGGTCTCTGCTCCCATAGCAGCAGCCGTCTCCAGAAGCTTGCCGATCCCACTCGGTATTGCCTTTCCTCGGCGAACCGCAGATGCCGATTATTTTCACGTTACGATCCTGCTGTTACCTGCTGCTTCTTTCGTCCGAAGGCGAAAATATAGATTATCTCCAGGATGCCCAACGTATTAACAATGTTTTATAATCGAGCCTTAATCCGTCTTCTTTTCGCCTTCCGCCACCCTTTTTCTCAATTCCATCATCATTGCCGGGACATCTATCTGCATGGGGCAGCGCACCTTACATCTGCCGCAGGTCAAACAGGTATATGCCATGGCAGCGCCCTTCTCCTCGTTCTCGTTGAGCATATATGCCCAGACAGCCCCGATGCCGGTAAAGTATTTATCTCCGAAATGACCTGCAGTATAGGCAAATACAGGGCATTCGTACAAACAACCGCCGCATCTCAGACAATACAATGCCTGTCGTAGAATTGGATCTTTCGCCAGCTCCGTTCTGCCGGCATCCATGAAAATGACATGCACTTCTTTTGGCCCATGAGCACCATACGTCGTCACTTTCTCTATATCACCGGTTTTGCTGGGACCTGAAACCATATTGACATAGGAGGGTACCGTATAGTTGGCATAGCGCCAGGTCACCTCCGCCACTTTGAACGCATCGCCGAGTGTCGGCACCAGCTTCTCCATTCCGATAAGCGCAATATGAATGGGCGGTGCGCCGGTTGTCAGACGGATATTGCCCTCATTTTCGATAATAAACATCGTGCCGGTATCCGCGGATACCACATTGGCACCGCTCATGCCGATATCCGCTTTGAAATACTGCTCACGCAGCAATGCTCGTGCGGTCGCCACCAGCGTTTCGATATCCGGCTTTAAGTCCTTACCGGTTATTTTGGAGAAGAGCTTGGCGACATCCTCTTTGGGAACATGAATCGCCGGTGACAGAATATGCATCGGTTTGGCATCCTGCTTCTGAATGATAAATTCACCGAGATCGGTCTCGTACACCTCATTGCCCTTGGCCTCGAGATGATGCCGGAGACCTATCTCTTCAGCAGTCATGCTCTTCCCTTTGACGATCAGTTTGCCCTTCCCTACCAATCCGTCAATGATATCAAGGGCATCCTGTGCAGTTTTGGCAATATAGCCTTTGCCATGGTTCTCCTGCAAAGCATCGCAAGCCTGCTTCGCCAGAGTCTCCATGTTACCCATAGCCTGCTGCTTGATCTCAAGCACTTCTTCAGCCAGCTTGATGGTATGGGGAAATTTCTTCAGAGCGTTGTTGGTATTGGTCCGGTAGCTCGCGATCGCCCTGGACAAAGCGAGCTTTATCCTCTCGTTATGAGCCGCATCCATTATCTCTTTTTTATAATCTGATGTAATTGACATTGTTATCCCTCCATCGACATAGCGACAATCTGAGCCAGGTCAAGAACTTCGACGTTGTCTTTCTTGAGCGCTTTAAGCCCGTCATTCAGCTGCATGGTACATCCCGGACATTGCGTGACGATAATTTGTGCCCCGGTTTTTACCAGCTCCTCCGCTCGACTCACTGCAAGCTTCTCGCTCAATTCGGGGAAGACCACCTCGAATCCGCCTCCGCCGCCGCAGCAGGTGGACATATCACCTTTAGACCACTCCGGCTCAACAAGCTCGACTCCTTTAATTGACTTTAAAATAGCGCGCGGCTCATCGATAATGCCCAGGTAACGTCCCAGCTGACAGGGATCATGATAGGTGATCTTCACGTCACGAGAGAATTTGAGAGGCTTTTTATTAATATTCTCCACCACGACCTGGGAGAAGTGTTTAACTGCGATATCAGATTCCGGTATATACTCGGTAAGAAGTGTTTTGAGCGCGTACGTACAGGAAGGAACGATACTGATAATCCGCTTTACGCCAAAAGATTTCAACTTTTTATATGTTTCCCGTGCATTATGAGCAAAGTCTTCCCTTAAACCGGCATAGTACAGCAATCCACCGCAACAAGGTTCTTCTTCACCCAGGTAGCCGAACTCAATGCCGAGATTCTTGAGCACCTTAACCGCATCCTTCAGCGGTTGTGCTTCGTTTTCGCTCTCTTTCACCGTTACTTTGCGATATATATCGGCTGCATTGATGCCCAGCTTCTTCTGAAACGAAGAGGCAAAGCCCATGGCAAAATCGGAGCCGATGACGCTTTTATCCGTCTTTCTGATGAGCGACATCATGGATTCCAGCGCAGACGAATACTGATAGCCGCATCCCGCAAAAAATATCGTCTCCTTTGAGTCGGAGAACTTGATATCCTTTGCCCACTTTGCTTTCTCACTTTTCGGGGCACCGAGAATATTCTGCTTCGAGGTGATATTGTCAGCAATGTAGAGTAACCCGGGGGGTACAGAACCTTTAGTTTTTTTACTCATCTCAGTAGTCTTTCCTCTCTTTTTCTTGGTAATGATATCCAGAGCTATTTACTCGTATTGTATGAGTCTTCTGCACTGAAACCTGCAACCAGCGGCATGTTTATTACAATACATATTTCCCTCGGAAATTATCCCTTATATTTTTAAGCCTTGCGTATTCTTATACATTTGCATCAAACAGAGATGAAAAACTTCAGCAACATGAGGTCTCTGAGATACTTCATAAAAGATGAGTATAAAAGAAATAGCATATTTTGTCACCTTGAACGCAAAACCAGGAGAAGTTGCCACCAAAAAAGTAACCGGCGGATTTTTACGGTAAGGGCTTGGGAACTACGGCAATCGATGAACGCTATCGGTCTCCACTTTTGCCTCCACAAGTACCAACGTCACCCGCTCCATATCATCCCAGTCGAATCGCAACGCAATACCACAATCGCTGGATAATTCACGGGGGACGGGGATCAGCTTTACAGCGAAACTTTCTTTGAGCAGCATCTTCTCCGATTGAATTGCGGATGACGTCGTAAAAAAGAGGATAACGCCATACTGGCTCATGATCGCGTTATCCTCTCAACGGCCTTGATTGTCTGCTGAACCTCATCAAGAGTTGTCAGTGCACCGGGAGCGAACCGCACCGTCCCTTCAGGGAACGTCCCGATGGTTTTATGCGCCGATGGAGCACAATGTAAGCCAACCCGGCACAGGATATCGAATTCGTCATCCAACCGTTGTCCGACCTCGGACACCCTTTTTCCTGAAACAGCTATGGAGACAACCGGCATTGACCGCCCGGAATCACCGATACCATACAGTTTAACGCCGGGAATCACTGATAAACCATCAATCAACGCATTCGTAAGCATCTTCTCATGATCTCGAATAGCATCGACCCCCCGGTGTTTCAGCCACCGTATACCCGCTCCAAGCCCTGCGATACCGACAATATTCGGAGTGCCGCTCTCGTACTTATCCGGCATATACTCAGGCTGTACCTCAAGTTCGGACTGGCTTCCCGTTCCACCACGCATTAATGGATGCAACCGGGCGACATCAACGCCGGCGCCGATCACCAGACCTCCAATGCCGGGCGGCCCTTGAAGCGCCTTATGGCCGGTAAACGCCAGCAAGTCTATTCCCATCGCCTGTACATCGATCGGTATAGCTCCCGCCGTCTGGGCAGCGTCGACAAGAATCAAAGCCCCGGCAGAATGAGCGATTGCCGCGATCTCGGCCACAGGAAGTATGGTACCGATGACATTGCTGGCATGTACTATGACTACCAGGCGGGTTTTCACTGTCATCGCTTCAGCTACATCCTGTAAACTGATGCTGCCATCGGGTGCACAGGGAACAATGCTGAGGAACACGCCCTGCTGCTCCAGATAACGCAGCGGACGCATCACTGCGTTGTGCTCCATGGAGCTGACAACAACATGATCGCCTGAGTCTAAGAAACCGAGCAAAGCAGTATTGAGCGCATGAGTAACGTTAGCGGTAAAGACTACCCTCAAAGGATCAGCAGCGTGAAAGAATTGAGCAACTTCCTCGCGGACATCATAGATCACCCTTGCTGCCTCGATTGACAGCCGATGTCCGGAGCGGCCGGGGTTTCCCCCGGCACGCTCCAGAACCTCAGTCATAGCCCGCAACACCTCAGGCGGCTTCGGCCATGAGGTGGCGGCATTATCCATGTAGATCATTTTTTCAGCAGCAATCGGAAGCTGCCATCCGGACGATCTTCAACGGTTACCGTCCATCCTGATTTGCCGGCAAAACGTGAGACATTTTCCCGTGAAGCGCTCGTATCAACGAGAACCTCAACTGTACCAGTTTTTAGTCCCTTTAACGCTCCCTGCGTCATCAAAACCGGTTGCGGGCAGGACAAGCCGCGTGCGTCAATAGTTTTCATCGTATCCATATCAATCTCTTATGCTCCTTTTGGCTCACGCATCGTTAAGCCAATTATAATGCAGATCACCACTCCGACTATAACAGTGACCGGACCGAAAGCTCCGGTACCGCTTGTCGAACTGGCAATGCTGAAATTGTGAGCGAAGCCCGCACCGACAATCATGCCTGAAACAAACATGGCGGCATCTCCGTCACCCTCACCTGCAAGGAATAGCTGCCGCCCGGGGCAGCCGCCGGCCAGCGTGAATGCCAGCCCGGCAAGAACCATGCCGCCGAAGTTCCACAGCGTGTCCGTATGAGCAACCGGCTGCTTCTCAAAACCGGGGGTGAATTGCCCAAGCGTTAAATTGGTAAAAAAAGCAGCAACTATCAGCGCCAGAACACCGTACAAGAGACGTGAATCCTTCAAAAGTATCGCATCACGTACCGCACCGACAGTGCAAAAACGACTCCGCTGCGCTAAAAAGCCGATGACCAGCCCGACGACAATAGCGATGATCAACGGCGCATGCTGGCTACCAGGACCGGTTGTAGAAAAGAAGATTGGGCCGGTGGGATTGCCGTTGGCATCCCTGCCGAATTGCGGTGCAGCGATTAACATGACAAGCAGAATAACCATGACCACAGGCATCACCCATCCCATCGCTTTTGGTGCAGGACGGCTTCTGCCAAGACTGAATCCCGCTTTCAGAAATAGAATGCCGATTCCGATACCGGCGACCAGACCGATAATGCCGGGAATTGCATTCCAATCGCCGCCGCTGAGGCGAAGATAAGACCGCCACGGGCATCCCAGAAAGACGAGGGCACCGAACACGGCAAGCATGCCCAGGAAGAACCGCACCAGCGGCGCAGAACCGGTACGTGGCTTAAACTCACGGAAGCTCAGCGCCGCAACAAGCGCGCCGAGCAGACAACCGATGATCTCGGGACGGATATACTGAACTACGCTTGCCCTGTGCAGACCGAGCGCACCGGCAATGTCACGATCGAAACAGACCATGCAAATGCCCATATTGCCGGGATTGCCGAGCTTGACCAGAACAGGAGCCAGAACACCGATGACAGCGCCGACAACAATCAGCCCCCATCGGGACGTAATGAAACGTGAAATTGCTGACATGTACTTTTTACTCCTTTCGTTATTTGATTGATGCCCACCCGTATACATCTCAATCCATAACGCCGGAGCCGGCACTATCAGCGAAAGACAGAATGCAAGACAACGTTGCTGTCATGAGATGCACAGAGGTGTTTGCGTTGATACACAACGCACGCTATTAAGGCAGAGAATCAGGTTCTACGATTGATTCTGATCATAGCGTCACCTCCTTTCTTGCAAACACATAACAGCAAGCAACAGCTATTATACCAAAATAATTGACCACTGCACTTATGGTTTGCCTGCCGTACCATTAAGCGAATATACTAAAAAAAGACTTTCTAGAGATGAACTATGAGAATACAGTTTAGAAACGCCAAGTGGAGTGCGCTGCCGATTATTATGATCGCAGCCATAGTGATGGCCGGGATTAGTTCATGTGCCTCCAATCCTCAGCCGAGCATGCAATCGACTGATCCCAGCTTATCACAATCGAGGCCAGCTCTGGATTTCACCGCAACGGATGCCGTTGGCAAAACGATACGGCTCTCGGATTTTAAGAGCAAGAAATTTGTGGTTCTGGTGTTCAATCGCAGCGTCACCTGAAGCGTTTGCCAGAGGCACATGACGCAGTTGCGTCAGGATTACCGGGAATTTGCAAGGAGAAACGCCGAAATCATAGCCGTCAATCCGGAAGGGATAGAGGATGTCGCCGCCTTCTGGCATAAAGAAAATCTGCCATTCCCCGGGATAGGCGACCCCGATCACATAATCGCCAATCTATACGGGCAGGTTGACTCCCCTATTACTATGGGACGCGCCCCCGCTCTGTTCATTATCGATAGGAACGGCATCATCCGCTACGAACACTACGGAACATCAGCAGCGGATATTCCGGAGAATGCTTTTATTCTGAATCTCCTGGACGAACTGAATAAAGAAAGATAAACAGCCGGCACTGGCTGAGGACAGCTTATCGGCAATACCAGGAAAACTAACTCCCCTTCTGTGAATCGGATTTCTTCGACTTTCTCCTGAACCACAGAAAAAGCGCCACAGCGATGAGAAGAACGATAATGATTGCTATAATCCACATCAGAGCATGGCTTAGTTGCATATAAAATACAAGCAGCGTCCCCCCATAGGCAAACGCAATATGCTTTGGTATTCTGCCCGCAGCACCGGCAAGAAGAAATTTCCAGACAGGGAAGCGTAATACACCGGCAGCAGCACCGGCAATATCAAAAAAAGGATTGGGGATCATCGCCAGCACAAATATCGTCAAGCTTCCCCATCGTTTCATCCACCCTTCGATACGCACATACATAGGAGATTCGTGAATAGCGATCCGTCCACCATATCCCAGCAAATAACCCGTCATCTCACCTATCGTGCCTCCACATGCAGAAATCACCCCTACCAGAATCGGGTTCAGCACGGCTCCCATCGCGGCTATGACAAACCAGCCAGGAATGGGTATTACAATGCTACTGGAGACAAGAATTGAGACGAGAAATACCCCGAGATATCCATATTGCTCGAACTCTCTGATATGATCCCGATATACTAGAATTCCTGTGCACAGCGCAACGGTAAGAATAATCGCCCCTATTTGATAATAACGCTCCGCCGTCCAGAAACGCCCCGGGGGCTTTCCCGTGTTTTCAGTACCCATCGGAT
The DNA here is from genome assembly GCA_002421445.1 of Dehalococcoidia bacterium UBA5629. Classification (GTDB taxonomy): domain Bacteria; phylum Chloroflexota; class Dehalococcoidia; order GIF9; family UBA5629; genus UBA5629. The sequence continues at coordinate 12,215 of DIKB01000100.1, forward strand.
GTTCATTATATCATTTACTTTGTGATAACCTCGGAAAAGAGCTAGAGGATAACAAAGTAGTTTCATTTTCCAGCGCCGTCAATGTATACTATTGGATATAGTGCTTCATCTCATCCGAAGGAGTAGCCGTGAACATCAGAATTATCATCGCTATCTTACTCTGTGCAGTCGCACTGGTTTCAGGTTGTGCACAACCTAAAACAGATAACGCTGCACAGAAAATACAGGATTACCTGGCACAGGGAGATACCTATTTTAGCCAGAAGCAGTTCGCCCAGGCGATCTCTGAGTTCACCAGAGCCATCGAATTGAACCCGCAACTTGCGATTGGGTACTATAACCGAGGCTACGCCTACAGCAAACAATCAGACTGGAACTCTGCGCTCTCTGACCTCAATAAAGCGATCTCCATTGATCCCGGCCTTGCTGCCGCCTATTGGGCGGAGGGCAGAATCTACCATCTCAATGGAGGTAAATACGAACAGGCGCAGGCATCATATTCCAAAGCGATTGAACTGGACCCCAAATTCTCCACAGCATTCTTCGATCGGGGATGGGCGTACACCGGTAATGGAGCATACGATAGAGGTACAGACGACTTCAACAAAGGTTTTGCACTCCAAAAAGATGTGATTAATGCTTATTACGGCCGCGGCTGGTGCGCTGCCAATAAAGCACAATGGTCTCAATCCTCCTATCTCTATTTGCTTCAGCATTTTGAAAGCGATGCCGGTAGATGGATAGTGTATCAGGGGACGGGATGGAGTCTGCTGAAAAATCCGCTATGGGACTATACAGCCACCCCTGATCTGGCAACAGTACTGATACAGGATCCGGATCCCCTGTTAGTGTTCATGAATCGTGGTTTTGCCCATATGAGAAAAGCACACTGGGATATGGCTATAGCCAGCTACAAAACGGTGATAGCTGCCAATCCCAACCTGGAACGCGATAATTACAATCTACCGTGGGCGGAAGGTAAGCGCAGTGAATGGGATGCTGCCATTGCTGACCACTCAAAAATCCTTGAACTCAACTCGGTGTTCAAGTCCATGGCAGTTAGCTCAGGAACCAGCGAATGGGAAATGGCCATAGCCGACTACAGAAAAGTCATCGAATATTCCAAAGATACCGTCCTCACACAGAAAGCAAAGGACGTTTTAGCGGCAATTGATACATGGAGAAATACAAGGTAACTGCGATCGTGACCGGTAGTCATCATGAGAAGCGAAGCGACGTGATGATCTCCTGTTACTCTCTAAAACAGATCGCAAGCTAGCATCCAGTTTTGTAATGAAGCAGGAGACCTCTCGGCTAACGCTCGAGGTGACAACGTGGTTGTTCTTCGAGTTATTGCGATAGCAATAGTATCGAGAAGAACAGCGGTATTCGAGACGCCTCGATACACTTCACTGCTGTGAAGCACTCGGCGAACCTATATGATGAATCGTTCTCCGAGTTGTCACGCTAGTGACAGTATCGAGGAGACCACCAAACACAAAGCATCTCGACTCCGCTCGATGAACATCAGGCAACCGGCAGCGTGAATGAAAACATGCTTCCCTGTCCTGATTTGCTGTCAACGCTAATGCTGCCTCCGTGTGTCTCAACGATCTGCTTAACAATTGCCAGACCTATTCCTGAACCACCATGACCCCTCTGTCGTGAGCGATCTGCCTTATAAAAATGCTCAAAAACATGCGGTAAATCTTCGGCACTGATGCCGCTGCCCGTATCAATCACGCGGACGATCACCTTATCGTCGGATGCAATAGCAGCATCGATAGTGATCTTGCCTCCCGCAGGTGTGAATTGAAGCGCATTCATCAGCAAGTTATGCAGCACCTGACGTATACGATCTCCATCAACGGATATCGATGGCAGGTCGACAGAAATCTGTGTATCGAACGAAACCTGCTGCTCACGGAATCGGTGGTCAAGACTTGCTGCTTCCGCCGCAATTAAGTCAGCCAGACTTATATTCGATTTAGTCAACTTTAGTTGCCCCGCTTCAGCCAGTGATAGATCACGCAAATCGGTGATCAATCTTGATAGCAACACAGTTTCATCATGTGTAGATGCAATATGCTCCGGTGTTGGTTTGATTACGCCATCAAGCCATGCTTCGAGGTTACCCTGAATGATGCTGAGCGGTGTGCGCAGCTCATGAGCCACGTCAGCTAGAAGACGGCGGCGACCCTGCTCCTTGGCATTGAGCTGTGTAGTCATGGTATTGAATGCAACAGCTAACTGCCCAACTTCATCCTTATCATCCTCAGGAACACGATGCGTTAAATCACCGGCAGCTATTTGTTTCGTCGCAGATGTCAATCGCCGCAACGGACGTGTAAAAAATGTCCCCAGCAAAACTCCGAAGAGAATTGCAATAGCAACAGCAGATATGCCGGCAATTAATAGCGAATTACGGAACGATGATAGGAACTCCTGTTCGGGAGCTCCCATCTGATATGTCCCGACAGTACCGCAATCGCCCATTGTCACGCTGCCATCAGGGTTTAACGTTATCTGACAGGTTTGCTGATAATAACTGCTGAACTGATCGCCAATGATAGTATTTGTCCAGACAATGAGAACGCCAACGGCAATAAACACGATCCCGACAAAAAGCAATGAAAGCTTCAGTGATAAACTATGCATGTTATTCCTTTTCAAACTTGTAGCCGACTCCATGGACTGTCACTAAAGGGTTGGAAACAGCCGGCGCAAGTTTAGTCAATTTTTGTCTGATATTTTTAATGTGCGCATCAACGGTGCGTTCATACCCTTCGTAATATTCGTTAAATGCCTGCTCCAGCAATTGCAGCCTCGTATAAACACGGCCTGGATTGCGAGCCAGCACCGCAATTAGACTAAATTCACGCGGGGTGAGTTGCAACTGCTTTCCAGTATACATTGCTTCATGCTGAGCCATATCCAAGATCAAGTCGCCCACAGAAATATGATCATCGGGCTGTTTCCCTTCCTCAAGCCGTCGCAATACCGCCTTGACACGGGCAACTACTTCCCGAGGGCTGAAAGGTTTGGTAACGTAATCATCCGCACCGAGTTCAAGACCAACGATCTTGTCCGTCTCCTCATCACGGGCAGTCAGCATGATGACAGGCACTTTAGACCACGTACGCAGCGTCTTGCAGGCATCGAGACCGTCCATCCCGGGCAGATTTAAATCAAGAACAACCAGATCCGGGTTCTGCGTTTTTGCCAGATCGAGTGCCTGCTTGCCATCATTTGCGATCATAACATCATAGCCATCTTTTTCGAGATAAGCCTTCAACAGATCGCATATCTTTTTTTCATCGTCAACTACAAGAATTTTCTTATCGCGCATTTTTCGCTCCGAAATGGACCCTACTGCATTGTAATATAGAAATGGCTGCAAGGTCGAGGTGGTCACACGACATTTGCAGCCATTTCCACAGCACTGGAGACTATTCAGTGCCAAGGAGGAATAGACTCTCGCACTACTATTTGATTTGATTAGCGGCAGGATCCGCCACTGCGACAACCAGCCTGCCCGACAATTCTCCCGATGGAGGCCTGGCTGCAACTGCCACCAGTGCATCCAATAGTGCCCTGCAAGCAGGAACCGTTGCTGCACGTACCGTCAGTGGTGCAATTGCCATTGCATGTACCGTTACAACTGCCATCACAATCGCCGGTGCATAACGCATTTCCGCAATATGCAGCAACCGACTGAGTTACTGATGGATTCCATGTCGCTTTGCCATCTTGCTGCGCCGTAACAACGCCCGCACTAAGGGCAGTTAAAGCCATAATAGCAACGACGACCGCCATGATAACCTGAAACCGTTTACTCATTTTTACTCCTTTCATTAGTTTTTTCGGTTTACTGTACTCAGTTTAACCTGCTCACATGAAAGGAGCATGAAGTGTTTATGAAGAATTAGTGAAAGTTAGCAACTGTCCGAAGAAACAGAGTATACAGTTAAGGGATGACTTGAAATTCAAAACCTCAGCATCATGGCTGAATTTGGTAGAGTGCTGGTTTCGTAAAATAACTGAAAAATGGATACGCCGTGGTGTCTTTAAAAGCGATCCCGACCTAATCTCGGCTATTATGGAGTATCTTGATGACAGTAATGCCGCACCAAAACCTTTTATCTGGACAGCTTCTGTACAAAATATTCTTTCTAAGGTTAAGAGAGCTAACGGAGTGTTAGAGACACTCCACTAGCACTACATTTTGATATGAAAACATAATTCTTAAGCTGGAAAGACAGTGAAATTTGCTTTTGCTGTAGAACTTCAGTCAAAATGCTTATTTTCTATCCAAAGCGGAGGAACACGCCAGAGAACAAGTGTATTCCGTTGAACAAGAGCTGGCATTGCTAATCTCATCCAGAGGATGTTTCACCTCTTGGGCTATGACCATGAGCAACCACAATTATTCTCCTATGCTCCGCTGGGCGTACCTCGTCCTCGAATGAGGAAGACAGCATATGCAATAGCACCTGTAGCTGCAAAAATAGCAGCTAGAGCCCAGCACCATGCGTAGCCCCAGTGGTCGCTGATGAGTCCATAAACTGTGGGTATTGTAACCATACCTATCCACATTACCGTGACAAAAATGCCGCTAACTGAGCCCACCAATTCTGTGCCAGCAATTTCGGCGATAAATGCCATAAGCACACCATGGAAACCAAAGAATCCCGCACCTATAAATGCTGCAGCTATAAATGCCAACCATATAGGAGCACCAAGAGATGGAAGAGGCACCGCTCCTATTGAACCCAAGAAAGCCATAACACAAGTAATGATGATGGCTTTCACCCTGTCTCCACGGAGAACACGGTCGCTAAACAAGCCCCAGCCAGGGCGGGCAACAGTACCGACTACCATGCTGACTATAAAACAAGTCCCCGCAAACTCTTGGGTAAAACCAGCATTCTCTACAAGATAAAGGGGCCAGTGAGCAGCAAAACCAGCTTGTCCCCCTGCCAAAAAAGGCGTCACTAGCAGGCTTAGTACTAACTCAGGACGCCTTAATACAGCACGTAATCGCCCCTTTTGTTTTGGATGGGATTTTGATGCAGACTTTGATGATGGCTCAGGGGCTGATTCCCCTGCTGATTGAGAAGGGCGCTCCCTGTATAAAATAAAACCCACAATGGTCATGATCAAGCATAAAATACCAACCAGCAATACTGCCATATGCCAGTGAAATGTTGAAGCCAAGGCAACCAGGACAACACCATTTATAGCTCCTCCAACAGTCACCCCAGATTGCTTGAGGCCCAAAGCGGTAGCTCTAAACTTAGATGTGAACCAGTACATGATTCCCTTGGTTGAAGCCTGATTTAATATTCCATAGCTTAATCCAGCAACAGCACAGAGAACCAGGAGCGGAGTATAGCTATTGACGAAGTTCATAG
>DIKB01000119.1 GCA_002421445.1 Dehalococcoidia bacterium UBA5629
ATTGTGAAACATTACGGTACGCCATACGATAAACACAGCGCTGGCCGCTATAGCCCTCGAAGAATTAAAAACGTAAGCACAAGGCGAGTAACCGGAAACCCTAATATGGCTAAAGTATCTACCAGCTATGTTGAAAGACAAAACCTGTCTATGCGTATGAGTATGAGAAGATTTACCAGACTAACGAACGGATTCTCAAAGAAGATCGAAAACCAAATGTTCGCTACTGCGCTTTATTTTATGTACTATAACTATGCTAGAACACATAGGGCACTGGCTAACCCTTATCCTCACACGCCAGCCATGGTAGCAGGATTAACGAATCATATCTGGACAATTGAAGAAATTGTAGGCTTAATGGGGCAACAATAGCACTGATTTTTCAAGTATTCGTTTGTTAAAATGCTTTTATCTATCAAACCAATAAACTCACAAATTTTTGATCTGATGAGTTCTCTCTGTTCTTTTATATCCTCTTTGCTGGCATTATTTGATATAAGTACTTTGAGTCCATTTTCCAATAAACCTACTGATAATAAATATCCAGTGTAGCCTGTATCGATTGAGGGGCAATGCTGCTTAACATATTTGAATTCTTCTGTATCATTAACAGCTAATAACAATTTTGATAATTTGCGATCTTTGGCGATCTTTTCGAAATCCTTTTTCATTGTAATTAGAGTATCTTTAACTTGCGTTAGATGCCCACCTAACTCTAATTCGTATAATTGCCCCGCTGGCAATTGTCTGCTCTCCATATCACGTCTTTTGAACGATGGGTAAAAACCATATAGAGCCACACCAACCGCAAGTACAAATACAACGACAAGCAATAACCACCAACAAACAGCATTACTTTGAGTAATCACATTTGTCTCCTGGAGCAACAATATGAGTAAAGCAGTACCGAGTGAAACCAGGAGTAATGCAAGGGTTCCACAGAATTTTTTCCGCATACCCGTATTTTACCATCCTTAACACGGATACGGGTATAGTTTTTATTTTATTTCATGGTTAAATGTTTCATTTTTCAAAATGATACACTACCTAATAGCCATTATACTTGCTAAATCGAACCTGACAGGGTATATTGATCACAGAGTATGAAAGATTCTGTTGATGAGGATAATAAAATGCGTACATTGAGTATTGGCAAGATCAGAGGCCTTCAGCAAATAACCACCGGTAAAGGAACCTTTGTCATTGCAGCTATCGATCACAGAGGATCCATTCGCTCAATGATCTCCCCGGACGAACCGGAGAACGTTACCTATGATCAAATCGTTGAAAGAAAGCAGGAGCTATGCTCCACATTGTCTCCGTATGTCAGCGCGATACTTCTTGATCCGGAGTTCAGCGCTGCACAATGCATAGCCGGCGGGAAAATCAGCGGGCGTGCCGGTTTATTGGTCAGTATCGAAGCAACAGGCTATGAAAACAGCCCCAGAGGAAGAATAACCCATGTCCTTGATAGATGGAGTGTAGATAAGATCAAGAAAATGGGGGCTTCAGCGGTAAAAATTCTGTTATATTATCGTCCCGATATGCCCAATGTAGCAGCAAAACAGCTTGATACCATTCGTGAAATTGCAATGGACTGCATCAAGCAGGATATTCCCTTTCTGGTCGAGCCGGTAACTTATCCGTCGACACCGGGGGTCGCCGAGCCGGCTGAGCTTCGATCACGTCTTGTTATCGAAACAGCACGACAGCTCACCAAATTACCCATAGATGTACTCAAGGCGGAATTCCCCGGAGACCTAGCGCATGAGCATGATGAGAATAAACTGATCGGGCTCTGTCGTGAACTTGATGCAGCATCTCAGGTACCGTGGGTTGTACTGAGCGCCGGTGTTGACTTTGAAACATTCGCCAGACAGGTCGAAATCGCCTGCAAATCAGGCGCATCCGGCTTTCTCGGCGGCCGGGCTATCTGGCAGGAATCGATGACCATGAGTAATCAGGAAGAGCGCTTACATTTCCTGTCAACCACGGTTGTCGAACGGATCAAGAAGCTCGCCGATATAGTGAATACATACGCTGTACCCTGGTACGCCAAATATGGGTTAAAGGCCGACGGGCTGGCAGCCATCACTATGGATTGGTACAAAGGGTACTAGCTGGAGGATACAAAAGTCTATGGTTGCTCAGGAACGTCTACGAAGGACAAAGATAGTATGCACTATCGGTCCGTCCTGCAATACTCCCGAGGGTATCGATGCACTTCTCCATGCCGGCATGAATGTGGCACGGCTCAATTTCTCTCATGGCAGCCATGCAGATCATGCTGCCAATATTAAAAACCTTCGTGTCTGTGCCGAACGCGAGAATATACCACTGGCCATCATGCAGGACCTCCCCGGTCCAAAGGATAGAACCGGCAAAGCAAAAAAAGGAGGCATCATCCTCACGGAAGGTGCTGAGTTTACGCTGACCACAGATGCAGTCCTCGGCGATGAAAACCGCGTCTCCATCGAATGGCTCGACCTGCCGAGAAACGTGAAAATCGGCCAGACTATTCGCCTTGGCGACGGTTCTATGAAAATCGAGGTGCAATCTATCAGCTCTACCGATATCGTTTGCAAGGTCATCGACGGCGGCAGATTGACCGACCATCAGGGCATCAGCGTACCGGGCCTTGTCATAGAGGGAGCATCAATCACCGAGGAAGATTGGGAACATCTCGAATTCGGCATTCAGCACAAAGTGGATTTTGTGGCTTTGTCCTTTATACGAGATGCATCTGATATCCAGATGGTAAAAGATTTCCTTCAGAAACATGGAGCAAATATCGCCGTTATTGCCAAGATAGAACGTCCTGAGGCGCTCGAAAATATCGATGCAATCATAGCAGTAGCCGACGGTATTATGGTGGCCAGAGGGGATCTGGGCATTCAGGTGCCTATTCAGAAAGTCCCGATGATTCAAAAGAAGCTCATTCAACAATGTAATATTGCAGGGAAACCGGTCATTGTTGCCACACAGATGCTGGAGTCAATGGTCGATTCCGCTTATCCCACACGAGCTGAAGCCACTGACGTTGCTAATGCTATTTTCGATGGTGCCGATGCATTGATGCTATCAGAGGAAACTGCTGTAGGGCGACATCCGCGAGACGCGGTTTCTATCATGGCGCAGATTGCACTGGAAGCTGAGGATGCGTTGCCATACGATGAGATACTGGCAACTAAAGGCAAGTCTCTGGAACCGAAAACTGATGATGCCATCAGTTACGCCGCATGCTATATGGCACATCAGCTCGGAGCCACAGCAATAATAGCCTTCACTACTTCAGGTGGTACGGCACGGCGGGTTGCCCGTAACCGTCCCCGTGTTCCTATTCTGGCAATCACGCCTAATGAGACAACAAGACAGAGGCTTTTGCTATCATGGGGTGTCTATACCTTCCGCATTCCCGTATCCGATAAGATGACCGATCTATTCCTCAAGGGAGCCAGAGTGGCTAAAGAATCTCAGTTTGCTAAAGAAGGAGACATCGTAATCATAACTGGCGGTGTCCCGATCGGATTCGCCGGTGGAACCAATTTACTCAAGGTAGAAAAGATTAAATGATTGCAACGGTAACGCTGAACCCCGGCCTGGATAGGACGATGACGGTGGATGGTTTGGTGGCATATGATGCTGAACGGTTGCTACCTCAGGTCAAGATTGACCCGAAGTAGCGAACCGATGTAATTACGTACTGCAAACAAGATTTAACGACGTCGGGATTGGCCGCCCCTACCACCACCATAGCCACCACCTCTCCCGCCACCGCCACCGCCATAGCCGCCACCTCTCCCGCCACCGCCGCCGCCATAGCCGCCACCTCCTCGGCTATCCGTTTTAGGACGCGCTTCGGAAACATCCATCGTCCGCTCCCCCATCTTCTTCCCGTTAAGAGTAGCGATTGCAGATATTGCTTCTGATTTTGCCGGCATCTCAACAAAGGCAAATCCGCGAGGTTGACCAGTATATTTATCTTTGATGATGGCTACCGAGCTGACTTCCCCAAAAGCTGCAAACTCCTGCTTGATCTCATCCTCGGTTACTTCATGCGGCAGATTGCCTACGAATATGTTCATTCGTCATTCCTCCTTCTTAATTCAAACAAAATACACAGGCAGTTATTGCTGCCTGTGTATTGCATGGATTGCAAAGTACTGTTATTTGTTTACTCTGGTATAACAATCGCTACAATAAACAGGCCTTCCCTCACGTGGTTCAAAAGGCACTTCGGTGCTTTTTCCGCACTGAGAACAAACCGCCGGAAACATCTGGCGCGCCCCCTGAGAACGCCCCGCCCCTGAATCTGATCGACTTGATTGTCGCTGTGCACGACAGTTTGAGCATCGTTTAGGATCGTTGGTAAAACCTTTGGTCGCGTAAAACTCCTGGTCTTTGGCGCTGAAGGTAAACGTAGCCCCACAATCGGAACATTGAAGTGATCTATCCTGGAAACCCATTGAATGACCTCCGCTAAATATAGTTGGTTAGAGCTTTGGTCATTTCGTAAATGAGAACACACACCATTGACTTTTGCGACCGCCTCACATAACAACCTCAGCTGATACCACTATACAGAAGTATATATATTCAAATTAAATATTGCAAATTTAATTGGATTGCCTAACAATACACAATATGCTACAGTGTATTATTAGAGGTGTGCTATGAGTATTAGAGATCCTGGAAACAGGAATTTCGGTCAGCAATTTAATTCTGGCAAACATGAACCGATGAATCAAAGCGGCGACTTCCTCAATGAAGTTGTGGGTATGAAAGAAGAGATCAGAGTTCTGAGTGGGTTTGAGTCAGGGGAAGATGCTCGAAGAAATGAGATGCTCTTCAAAGTAACTACAGAGATAGAGGACACCCAAAATGCATTGAGGCAGGCAGAACAGCTTGTCTCACGGCTGAAAAATCGTCTTGAACAACTTGAAGGCATGCATCGCATTCTCACCAAAAAAAAATAGGCGGCATCTTGCAATCGGTAGACATGAGTCATAGTTGCAACTCATGCATTTGTTTTATTTGCCGCTTCGAGAAGGCACTCCCAATCAAACTTACAAGCATAAAATAAGGAAATAACTGTGAAAAAGAAACCGGAGGAATTCTCTCTTGAATACGCTGGTTTCTGGATCAGACTCGGGGCAGGCATCGTCGACCTCGCAATCATTCTATCCTTGATCTACAGCATATCATCTATTGCTATTCGCGTACTCTCCAGCGTGACACCGTCGATTCCTGTCTTCAGCAATCTCCATTATGAACAAGGAATCATCGCGATTGTCGGCGTCTTAGAACAGGCTGATCCGGGCAAAAGGGATTTCTTCCTCATTATTGCTATCGCTAGCTTGATCACAATGTTGTATATGATCGGGATGTGGGTATGGCAGGGACAGACCCTCGGCAAAATGGTGACGGGTATTAAGATAATCCGAACCGATAGCTCACCGCTGACTTTTTCATATGCAGTCACCCGTTTTCTCGGACTCATTTTATGCATAGCCATGCTTGGTATAGGCTTTCTCTGGATTATCTTCGATAGCCGTAAGCAGGGCATTCATGATAAAATTGCGGACACTTATGTCGTGAAACTGCCTGTAAGGCAGGTAATGTTAACTGAATCATATATGAGAGGCCATGTCAGACAAACCTGAAAAAGTCCGAGTTCGCTACGCGCCCAGCCCTACCGGCTATCCGCACGTTGGTAATATCAGAACCGCACTGTTTAACTGGCTTTTTGCCCGTCATTGCAACGGTGTTTTTATCCTGCGCATCGAGGATACGGATGTGGCGCGCACGGTTGAAGGCGCTGTTGACATCATTATGAACAGCCTGCGATGGCTGGGGCTTGATTGGGATGAAGGTCCGTATTTCCAATCACAACGACTGCATATCTACCGCGAAGCTGCCGAAAACCTCATTAAAGGCGGCTTTGCCTACCGCTGCTATTGTTCATCGGAACGGCTTGCAGCCATGCGTCAGGAGCAGATCAAGCTCAAACGGCCCCCCGGCTATGACCGTCATTGCCGCAATCTCACCAGTGAACAGCAGACAGAAATGGAAGGACGGGGCATAGTTCCGGTTATCCGGTTCAAAATACCGCTGGAAGGACAGACAATCTTCAATGATCTTATCCGCGGCGACATCGTCTTTGAGAACAGCACACTTGACGACTTCGTCCTGCTCAAATCGGACGGATACCCGACGTATCACCTCGCCAACGTCATTGACGATCATCTCATGGAGATATCGCATGTTATGAGAGCCGAAGAGTGGGTGCCGAGCACGCCACGCCATGTGCTTCTCTATCGAGCTATGGGCTGGCAACCGCCGATCTTTGCTCATATGCCCATGATCCTCGGTACTGACCGATCAAAACTCAGCAAACGGCATGGTGCTACATCTATCAATGAGTATCAAGATGCCGGCTATCTGCCGGAGACATTATTCAATTTCTTATCTCTCCTCGGCTGGTCGCTCGATGATAAAACGGAGATCATGAGCCGCGACGAGATCATCAAAAAATTTTCACTGGAAAGAGTCAGCAAAACAGCAGCAATATTCAACAAAGAAAAGATCGATTGGATGAATGGCATGTACATCCGTTCGCTATCACCCGATGAATTCGCCGGCAAAGTGATACCTTTCATGGAAAAAGCGCTACCGTTAGAGATACACCGTCCCCTTGATGAAAGCTATATTCGCAGCATAGCGCCGCTGATTCAGGATCGAGCAAAGCTGCTTGCTGAGGTCCCTGAACTGACTGGTTTCTTCTTTGTGGATAATCTCGATTACGATGCAAAACTGCTGCTTAATAAGATCGAAAAACCGCAGGCAGTTCAGATTCTGCAGGTCGTTCTTGCTAAATTGAGCATCGCAAATACATGGAGCAGGGAAATGCTCGAAGAAACGATCCGCCCGTTAACGGTGGAGATGAACCTCAAGCCCGGCATTTTCTTCGGCGTAATCCGTGTAGCCGTTACCGGCAAGACTGCCACGCCTCCCCTCTTTGAGACAATGGAAGTCCTTGGCAAAGATCGCTGCATTAAACGGCTAACGACAGCTCTTGAAAAGCTTACGCCCGTTTAGATTCCGACTCGAATGCACACGCGTCTCGATACGCTGCTGCGCAGCTACTCGACGAACGAAGACTGAGAGAATATCATTTCGAGTGTAGCGAAGCGGAATCGAGAAATCTCTAGTTGCCGTCTTACACTGGTCGGTAATAAGAATCCAGTTTATAAAGAAGCAGGAGACCCCTCGACTAACGTTCGGGGTGACAATACGCCTCGACTCCGCTCGGCGAACATGTGTTTTTGCTTGCCGTGAAACTCACAGGATATAATGAACAGATATGACTACCAGCAGTTTGGAACTTATGGATTTGAATTCGTATAGATATGAGATGGGGCCGATACGGCCACCCAGCAAGGCATTCTCTTTACTGGTCAGAGCAACGAGAAATTGCTCATGGAATAAATGTGTCTTTTGCCGTCCTTATGCCGAACAGAGATTCGAACTCAGGACGGCTGAGGACGTTATTGCAGATATCGAGCATATCAGAGCGATCAAAGACGGCATCACTTTCCCTGAAGCAAAACCGGCGTGCCGGTTTAACAACCCCGAACGATTTCGAACATGCGATCTTGCAACTGAAAAGCAGGTTCTCGTAGATATCTAATCACCCGAATGATAACTGAGAAGAGGCGATTGTATGAGAAGAATAGCAACCGTTTTCGTTATCCTGTTAATTATAACGCTTGTTGCAGGTAGCTGTTCCGGCACCGCAACCACAACCAGAAGTGGCAAAACCGGAGGCGCCTTTATCGAAGGCTCGTACGGCGGCGACGGAGAAACGCTGAACCTTCTGCTGGCTGCCGACGCAACATCGCACAGCTATATCGGGCATACCATCGATTCTCTGGCAACATACGATAATCAACTTAGCCTTGTCCTTCGCTGCCTTGCCCGGGATGTTGACGTATCCCCCGATGGTTTGGTCTACACGGTTGCTATCAGAGATGATTTAAAATGGAGCGATGGCTCTCAGGTGACCGCTGAAGATTACGTTTACACCATTAAAAATCTGATGCAGTCGGACTGGCTCAACTACCCGTACAAAGGGGACTGGGAGGAAAACATCGAAGGAAAGGAGACAGGGATAATCCCCGATGTAGTCAACAAAACGACGTTTACGATTACCCGGAAAACGGTTGACCCCGAGTTCAACTACACTATTTATGATTTGATCCCTTATCCAAAGAACATCGCCCTGAAATATGAGGGAAACGTTGATGCTTTCACCCGCGCCCCCGAATTCAACAACCTGACGTATACCGGCAACCTCGGCCCCTATAAATTCGTGGAATGGATAAGAAACGACCGCTTTGTTGTTCAGCGTAATCCTGATTACTATCTGGGTAAAGATAACGGCGCCCCTTATTTTGAGAAGTATATTGTTAAACTTTTCGGAACCAGTGCTACCATGGAGGCAGCTATGGAATCCGGCGATATTACAATGTGCGGTATTCAACCTGATAAAGCAAGCAAATTCAAGAGTAATCCGAAGGTTAATGTTTACACTATACCGAGCGGCGGCTATAACCTGATCGGCTACAATCAACGCCCCAACGGCTGGGGCGGATTAAAAAAGGCCGCTGTGAGGCAGGCGCTGTCCATGGCAATCAGCAAAGAAGCAATAACACAGCGCATTTATATGGGATTTGCCGAGCCGGCATATAGCTTTATCCCGGTGACCTCTCCCTGGTATGATGCAGACAGCGTCGTCAAATACGGAGTTGGCAATCTCTTCAACAAACAAAAGGCAGCCCAGATGCTCTATGAAGCCGGCTATGGCATCAAAAAGGCCGACGGCGGCTATCAGGCAGCCGGCAAAGATGGCAATCCTCTCAAACTGACTCTGCTGACGAGCACGGGTGGAGGCATTGCTGAGAATATAGCCTTTTTTGTGAAGCAGGAGCTTGCGGATATCGGCATCCAGGTTGATCTCAAACAAGTTCCATGGGAAACGATGGTGCGCAAATACCTCATGAGCAAAGTGCCGGGGAAAGAGCAGGAGCCGAGATGGAATAATGGCCCTGACGCGGTAAGCGACGAAGCCTGGGATCTGGTGCTCATGGGTTTCAGCACGGACATCAAGGCTCCATCGGGTAGCGAGATATTCTTTATCAGCGATGGGGGATTGAACTTCATGGGCTACACAAATCTAAAAGTAGATGAGCTCTTCAAGCGGGTAAAATCGAAAGAGGCACTGGACATCTCCGCCCGTAAAGAACTCTATGCGGAGATATCGAAACTATTATCGGATGAGCAGCCGGTTGATTTTCTCATCTTCGGAAGAGGTAATGTCGCATTTCAAAAGAATGTGAAGGGCGTTGACCCAGGCATCAGCATGGGTTACAACTACTATCTGTGGTACTTTGAATAAGACTGCTGCTCTGGTAGATGCTGCGAGTTTATGATATAACAACACAATAATAACGGAGCTGTATGAGGAAAAGCTGGCTGCAAGGCTATATTCTGAAGCGTCTGCTCTATGCAGTCATCATTGCCTGGGGCATTGTTACCATCACATTTATCCTTATCAGGATCGGGCCGAATTCTCCTGCAGATAAATACCTTGCCAACATCGCTGCCAGAGGACAGGATGTCGCTCAGGTAACCGCAGCCATTGAATCCCGGTATGGTCTGGATAAACCGATCATCGTCCAGTATGGTGACTATCTCATGCATCTCGCACAGGGCGATCTCGGCTGGTCGTTCAGCACATCGATGCCGGTCATTGACCTGATCGGAAAACACTGGATTTATTCTTTCCAGCTTATCTTTCTGAGCAGCCTGCTGGCGGCGATCATCGGCATCCTTCTAGGCATGTACTCGGCAGTCAAGCAATACAGCAAAATCGACTACATAATCTCCACGTTCTCATTCGCGGGCATATCCATACCCAATTTCTGGCTCGGCGTCATGCTTATCCTGCTGTTCTCGGTCAAGCTCGGCTGGTTTAAAGTGTTCTATGATACGACTCTGCCGTTACTCTCACTGGAGAACCTGAAGGCACTCGTCCTGCCTGTATTTACATTAGGCACCGGGATGGTCGCCGGGTATGTACGCTATACCCGCTCCGCTATGCTCGATAATCTGCGTAAAGCATTTGTCACGACGGCACGAGCCAAGGGATTACCGGAGCGGACTGTAATCGGTAAGCACGTCTTCCGGAATGCAATGCTGCCCCTGGTCACCATCATTATGTTTGATCTGGGAAGCATCGTCTTCGGCGGTGCATATCTCACAGAGATCATCTTCGGCATCCCGGGTTTGGGTCAAATATCGTTTAACGCAGTGTTTGCCAATGATTATCCTGTGGTGATAGCTATTACCCTCATCGGAACTTTCCTTGCCTTGCTGGTGAATCTCATCACCGATATTGCCTATACCTATTTTGATCCGAGGATACGATATGAATAACAGCAGATCTGCCGAATCTCGGCCTGTTCGTATCCACGGCAACAGGAGGCTGTTTCTTTATTACTGGAACAGGACGAAACAGAATAAGCTGGCAATAGCCGGCCTGGGATTTATCCTGTTTCTGATTTTGCTGGCGTTGATCGGACCATTCTTCACCGCCGATCCCACTCACGTTGATTTTGCCGAGAGGAATGTACCGCCTCTCGGATTTAGTACTGAGGAATCGATCTATGATATCAAGACAAACGCTTTCACCGTGAACCTCATAGAAGGGACGTGGAAACACCCGCTGGGCACCGATGGCAAAGGCCGGGACATGCTGGCGATGCTTATCTCAGGCGCCCGTATTTCACTGGAAGTTGGCTTACTGGCTACGCTTATTGCGATATGTATAGGGGCATTGATCGGGGTTCTCTCCGCATACCTCGGCGGCTGGTGGGATAATGTGCTGATGAGGTTCACCGATATTATGATGACCTTCCCCTTTTTCCTCCTGCTCGTTCTCATCATCTTTATGTTCGGCCCGAGCCTTACGCTCATCGTCCTGGTCATCGGACTTACCGGATGGACAGGCGCAGCAAGATTAATACGAAGCGAAGCATTATCCTTAAGAACAAGAGAGTTCATTACTGCCGCCAGAGCGCTCGGCGCCAGCGATGCCCGGATCGTTATCCGTCACCTGATACCGAATGTAGCCAGCCTGATCATTGTTATGGCAACGCTTTCAATACCGGGTGTTATCCTTGCTGAATCTGCATTGAGCTTCATCGGCCTGGGCGATCCCTCGCAGACAAGCTGGGGAATAATCCTGAACGATGGACAGAAGAGCCTTGATACTGCATGGTGGGTAGCAGTCGAGCCGGGCATTATGCTGTTTTTCACGGTACTGGCATTTAATTTTCTGGGCGACGGGTTAAGAGATGCATTCGATCCCAGAAGCAATCTCGATGCGCGATAGACTGATATGAGATTAATCTTGAACAAAGTGAAGTATATTTTCTTGGAGACTGAGATTCTTCGACTCCATTGCACTCCGCTCAGAATGACAAACACTATGAGGAAAGATCTTTGACCGATTCGACTATCCTCGAAGTACAAGACCTGAAGACATACTTTTTCACACGCCGCGGCGCGGTGAAAGCAGTCGATGGCATTGATTTCAGTCTTAAAAAGGGCGAGTGCCTATGCCTCGTCGGTGAGTCGGGATGCGGAAAATCAGTTACCGTGCTATCGCTTCTCCGTCTGGTTGCTGCCCCGGGGAGAATCGTCAGCGGGCAGGTACATTATAATAATGTTGATCTCGTGCACTGCTCCGAAGAAAAATTGAGAGGGATCAGAGGCGGCGATATCGCCATGATCTTTCAGGATGCCCAGTCTGCGTTTAATCCCGTGCTGACAATCGGTGATCAGATAGCGGAGCAGATGACAATTCATGGCAGCATTGATAGGCAGGCAGTTAAGAACAAAGGTATTGAATTGCTGAAAGAGATGAATATCCCGGAACCGGATAGGGTCTGGGATTCTTTCCCTCATCAACTCTCGGGCGGCATGAAGCAGCGTGCGATGATTGCAATGAGCCTGTCCTGTGATCCTAAGATTCTCATTGCCGATGAGCCGACAACGGCCGTTGACGTCACCATAAAAGCTCAGATACTGGACAT
Source organism: Dehalococcoidia bacterium UBA5629 (assembly GCA_002421445.1). Classification (GTDB taxonomy): domain Bacteria; phylum Chloroflexota; class Dehalococcoidia; order GIF9; family UBA5629; genus UBA5629. The sequence continues at coordinate 12,159 of DIKB01000119.1, forward strand.
CCTCCACACACTGAAAGAGAAGCGAGGCATGTCGCTCATCTTCGTTACTCATGACCTCGGCATTGTTGCCGATATCGGAGACAGAGCACAGGTAATTTACGGAGGAAAATCGATAGAAATGGCTTCGGTATCCGAGATCATCAATAATCCCGGACATCCGTACACAAAGGGGCTTATTGCCTGTTTACCCGATAGTTCCACGGATAGTGAAAGGCTCGCATCCATTCCCGGCACGGCTCCCAATCCGATCGATCTACCTGAAGGATGCCCGTTTCATCCCCGCTGCGCACAAGTCATGGATATCTGTCGTCATGTAGTACCAAAGCAAACTATCATTTCAGAAACACATACGGTCAATTGCCACTTGTTTGGATGAATAGTATGAGATCAACGCTATTGTCAATCAACAATTTAAAGAAATACTATCCGGTCACCGCCGGTATTATGCAGAGACGCATCGGTGATGTAAAAGCAGTTGACGATGTTTCCTTTACCATCGGCGATAGCGAAATTCTGGGGCTTGTCGGTGAATCAGGATGCGGTAAATCAAGCCTGTCCAGGTCGATCTTGCGGTTGGAAGAGCCGACGAGCGGTACAATTATATTTGATGGCAGGGATATCACTTTTCTGGGCAAAAAGGACCTGCGTGCGCTACGCAAGGAGATGCAAATCGTTTTTCAGGATCCTGATGCTTCTCTTGACCCTCGGATGACGATTGGAGACTCGATTGCCGAAGCTTTGATAATTAATTCAAAAGGCACCGACACAGAGCGGGAACAGCGGGTTACTGAATTGATGGCACAGGTGGGACTGGAAACGCGGTATAGGAGCCACTTCCCCCATGAGTTAAGCGGCGGGCAAAAGCAGCGTGTCGGTATTGCCCGTGCCCTGGCAGTGAATCCCAGGCTTATCATCGCCGATGAGCCGGTCAGCGCCCTCGATGTTTCCATTCAGGCACAAATACTGAATCTATTGCAGGACATACAGAAACAGCTCGGTATCTCCTACTTATTTGTTGCCCACGATCTCTCGGTTATCAAACATATGGCACACCGGGTAGCGGTTATGTATCTCGGCAAAATCGTGGAGATCGGTGATAAACGGGATATTTACGCAAATCCGCTCCATCCGTATACAGAAGCTTTGATGTCTGCTGTCCCCAGCATCAAATCGAAGGCGCAGGGCAGGCTTTTACTTCGGGGCGATGTTCCGTCTCCGCTCAACCCTCCGTCCGGCTGCAGATTCCATACCCGTTGTCATCGCGTAATGCCTATCTGTTCAAAAGAAGAGCCTCAGCTCAATGAGCTGCGGCCCGATCATTGCGTTTCCTGCCATCTGTACAGATAACTCAACATCCAGACCATCGCAATTGAAAACGCTATCGAAATTAACCCGCTCGGCCGCATTAAGCGCCTGACTGTAAAACCCGTGCTTTCTTGCGTTCTGGTTTCCTTTGGGTGCGCCTTTTTTCTGCTTTTTGTCCGGCATTTCTAGTAATGGTTGCTGCGATTAACCCATACGCAATGAGTAACGCAGCATATTCTGTTTGGTTATTCTCAAGTGCACGTTGTAAAACCGACATACTGGAACACCTGCAATTAGTACATTTGTACTATTTTAGGCAGGTAAAGTAAGCTAAGTCAATGACATGGTAACGGGGAGAAGAAGTATCTCTATGTTTAGAGCATGAGAACGTCAAAAGGTATTCCAAATTCATGCTCTTGCAAGTTATTTCATCGAATTATCTTCACACAGCAGGACATGTGATCATAAAGCATTGTACTACATAAATTGTCTCGATGAACATCATAATTTCTATTGCTCAATGGCATTTAGACATCACGCAAATATAAGTAAGTGGACACTTACAACAATTAGGCAGATAATTAGAAAAAGTAGTCTGATTTTCTAAAAGGAGGCTGACGTTATGGATTGGTATAGCGAAAAGATAGAAAGGCTCAGACGGATGCCTAATTCTCACCTTCTGCTTTTTGTAACGGTCAAGTTTCTTGCAGGTGTAGCGTTAGGTCTACTTCTGGCAATCTGGCTACCAACATGGATGTGGTGGATATTTTTAGTTATAGGGCTAGTAATGGCCATTCCCCTGTATACTGCAATTTTCAAATAATTAGTCCTGAATATTCGTGCCCCTTATAAGAGGTGTTTAATTCTGAAGTGACTTGAACAGACTTCGGATCATGGCACAATACCATGCAAATGCTACTTTACCACATCTCGATGCGGTGAAAGGCCTCGGCCAGTTCGTAATCGGTGCCTTTCGCCATCTCCATTGCCCAGGCGCGCAGCATCTTTTCCAGATCGTGCCAATCCCTGTTGCCAACCTGACTTTTATGACAGCGGAGAGCGGCAAGCTTAAGATCAAACATTTTCGTGATATCGAATTGTATATTAGGTGAATCACTGTGGAACAGGAGTACCTCTTTTACCTTATGGGGTTCGATCCCGGCCCTTAACAGATCGGGATAGGCAAGGTGATCTCTGGCATAAGGGAACACGGCGTCAAGAGCAACGCGTGCGGTAATCATATGATCGCGGTGCCAGTACTGATACCGACGATAAGGATCATCGGTAACCATGGTATCAGGGCGGTACATTCTGATGAGACGCACCAGCTTTTTTCTGAAGTCATCATTATCTTCCAGCTTCTGATCTTTATAACGGAGGAAGATGACCTCCCTCACGCCAAGAAGAGTGGCAGCATCCTGCTGTTCCTGTTCGCGAATAAGGGCAAGGTCTTTCGGCTTAACGGAGCGATCGCTGGTTCCTTTATCGCCGCTGGTACAAACGACATAGACAATCTGTTTGCCCTCTTTAATCCACCGGGCTGCGGTTCCGGCAACGCCGAATTCCGCATCATCAGGATGCGGAGTAATCACCATAATATCTGCTTTTTCTACTGTTTTATTATTGTTCATTTTGAGCGAATACCTTCCTGCCTAGAATTCCTATTAGTTAGAAGTAACAACCTTCTCCAGCCTCTCCAGTGCTTCCTTCAATATTGATCGAGGACAGGCAAAGTTCAACCGGAAATAACCCGGCTCTGCGGCACCGAATGGCACCCCCTCTTCAATGCCCAGCTTTGCCTTGTAGATTATGCAATCCTTTAACTCCGTTTGCGGTATTCCGATGTAGCGACAATCCAACCATGCCAGATATGTTCCCTGCGGCTGTATTAGACCAATCTGCGGCATCTTCTTTTCGATATATTGTGTCATAAAAGACAGATTATCCTTCAGATAATCCAACAATTGCCCTAGCCAGTCCTCTCCGTGGCGATATGCAGCTTCAGTGGCAGCAACGCCGAACGGATCTGCAGAGTGAACAGCACAGCGCATCAGCGTTTGCTGAAAACGGCGCATCAAATCGGGACCGGGTACAATTATGTTCGAGATATGCAGCCCCGCCAGATTGAATGTCTTACTGGCACTGGTACAGGTGATAGTCCTATCAGCAAACTTCGGATCAATTGAGGCGAAAGCTGTGTGTGTGCTACCAGGATATACAATGTCCTCATGGATTTCATCCGTGATGATCAGAAGGTTTCTTCGCAGGCATAACGCCCCGAGTTCCGTTAATTCTTTTTTTGTCCATACTCTGCCCACGGGATTGTGTGGACTGCACAGGATGATCATCTTCGTGCGGTCATCGATTTTCTTCTCCAGATCCCCGAGATCCATGACATATTGTCCGTTCTCCAGTCGGAGCGGGTTATCCACAACACGGCAATCGTTATTTTTGACGCACGAGAAAAAGGGGTAATATACCGGCGTCTGGAGGACAATGCCATCTCCCGGCTGAGCGAATGCTCTTACCAGCATATTGATTGCGGTAACCACACCGGGCGTGAACACGAACCAGTTTTGCTGAATATCCCAGTTATGCCGCCGTTTCATCCATCCGATAGCCGCATCATAGTATGATTGAGGGATACCGGTGTAGCCAAAAATGCCGTGTTCGGCAACGCGTCTTACCGCATCAATAACAGGCCGGGGCGATTGAAAGTCCATATCCGCCACCCAGAGAGGCAAGACGTCTTTTGTGCCGAAGAATTTATCGCAGAAATCCCATTTGACCGAGTTGGTATTGTTTCGGTCGATAACAGTATCAAAATCGTAACGCATGATATTTGAAGGATAGCACAAAGGCGGTATTCTGGCTATGCGACAAAAAGTACGTATATCAAAGAATGGCAGCGTTTTTCCGGTGATAAATGCCGAAAATTTCGCACTTACCCGGGACCTGACGTTCAGCAGCGATTTTATTAGGATCAAAACCAATGACATCGAGTTTGCCCTGCCAGCCAACTGCGCTGGCGGCAAAATTCAAGTGCGCCATGGCTATGCCCATATCTATTCTGAACAACTGCACGCCTATCCTGGTAGTGCCGCTGTATCGAGGAGGGTCAGCAACAATTATGATATCTTTTTCACTGACGAGAAATCGCCATGGCTGGGAGTTAACCGACGAAGGAGCGAGCCGGGTGCATTCCAGCACCTCAAGAAGTGTTTTATCCTCCGTAATCAGAGGTGTTTCCCAGAGAGGCCCAAAAGCTATCTGATTCAGAGTCTTTCGTTTTCCCCTCATCTTAGCAAATGATTCTACAATGGAGCCTGTTGCATAACCCCTTCAT
>DIKB01000031.1 GCA_002421445.1 Dehalococcoidia bacterium UBA5629
TCCAAATAATTTCTTCATAGTGCGACGTTCCTCCTTATAGATAGCTTATTCTACAAGCTGGTTTATACCTTGTCAATAGGGTTATAATGAGACTATCAAATGGCTCACCGGGGACATTTGGCGGCTCTTTGTTACCCGGTAGTTCACATACTGATAGGTTCAGGGAGAACATGCATATGCTGGGAGAACATAAAAATAACAAAATCAATACGGATCCGGAAAAACCGCGTAAAGTTGAAAAACCCTGGGGTTATGAGCTGATATTTGCGCATACCAGTAGATACGCGGGCAAGTTATTATATGTCAAAGAAGGACACAGATTGAGCTTACAGTATCATCAAAAGAAAGATGAGAGTATTTATGTGTATCAGGGTGAATTACTCCTTCAGATGGGCAGCGCGGATGGGTGGATCGGGTCTGTTGTGCTCAAAGCAGGCGATTGTAAGCGGATCGAGACGCTTACCCGTCACCGTATGCAAGCGGTGAAAGATACCATTTTGTTTGAAGTATCGTCTCCTGAGCTGGATGATGTGGTAAGGCTGGATGATGATTACGGAAGGACGGATTCGGATCAAAAATAACCTGTATGGGCAGCGTGTAATTGATGGTAACTGACCGATACGATATAATTAATGTTCCGATGGTGAGTGTAGCCCAGAGGCCTAAGGCGTCAGGTTGTGGCCCTGAAGATCGAGGGTTCAAATCCCTCCACTCACCCCATCCTTTAAACACGGTTTGTATCTAATGAATAGCTGCTTGCGCCTGTAGCTCAGCGGACAAGAGCATCGGTCTTCGGAACCGAGGGTCGTGGGTTCGAATCCCTCCAGGCGTACCACTTATTAATCGTGTTGCCGATAGCTTGATTGCCCGGCAGGTATGGCTGAAGAAACTTTCAATCCACTTCAACGATAAATATCTTTACGATGCCCAACTTTTACTATCCAGACGGTAAGCTCATTATCCTGAATTGAATATACGATTCGGTATCACTGCTGTCCAAGATAATTGGATTACTGAGTTTTGGATAGGTTTTTCGTGCGTAAAAGGTAGCTCCAGTTAATTTTTTCATTTTCCACCCCCTTCGTCTGGCGTTGTTATTGGATGAAGGTGGTGGATGCTGTCTAAAACGCCAGCTCCAATTGGGGATCAGGCAGTTCTGGCGGAGTTTCGAAAGGATCGTCTAGCCAGTCCCAGAGGTTACGGTAGGAAAACAAATTCAGACGAAGCAAAGCCACTAAGCGACAGAGAGGCAGGTTGCATTTAGAGCGGAACTGACAATACTTGAGGAGTAGCACGGCAATTAATGCTGTCCAAATCTGGGTCTTTAAGGCATTGGGGCTGGTGCCGACGAATGTCTTTATCTTCAGATGTTGCTTGAGCACTTTGAAGAAAAGCTCAATCTCCCGCTGGCTATCATCGTCCCAGACTACCACCCGGCGCAGGAGCCCTGGATACTTCTGTCTGCTCTGGTGGCCGGTGAAGCGGATGAGTTGGTCGGCGAGGACGTTCCCGCGTTGAGGCAAAGGGCGATTATGTACGACTTCATAAGCAGCGTTGTCTTTAAGTCTTGTCACGAAGAAGACACCGGAGTTATTCCATTGAAAGAAGAGTTCAAAGTCACAGTAGCCCCGATCCACGGCTACAATGCTGCCGACGGGAAGCGTGAAATAGCGGGCAGTGGTGACGTCAGCAGTCCTGCCATCAGTGGATCACCGCGAAGTCAGGCAGATAGCCGTCATGATCCAAGAGCAAGTGGAGTTTAATGGCGCCTTTGGTCTGACGGAAGTCGGCCCAGGGAAACAGGCTCAGACAAAGGTCGATGGTGGTGGAGTCGAGGCTGAGCAGCTTGTTCTTGAAGCGAAACCTCTTCTTTTTGCCAGGGCTCTCGCTGCGGCAGAAGTCCCGTAGGTGAAAGAAGGCGTTCTGATAAAGCTGCCAGGGGCGGTGGGCATTAGCATAGGACAGCGTGCTCTTGGCGGGAGCGGCGCGCATCCCCAGATGACTGAGCTTGCCGCAAGTGACGGCTAAGCCGTCGCTGATCTCCCGCAGACTTTTCGCTTGAGCCAGTTGACAGAAGAGCATTGAGACATACTGATCCCAGGAAGAAAAACCTTTGGCGTGGCGTTCCGCCCTGCACTCATGGACCAGCCGCAGTCTCTACTCTACCACTCAACCTCTAAACCTATTTTGGACAAGTGTGATATACAACACAGATTTCAAATAGAAATCATATTCGATAATACAATTGTCATCACAAGGTAATTACTGGTATAGTCCATAAACTCTAACGTAAAGTCATTTGCCCCTGCCTGTGTCTTTTTCAAGAGAAAGGACTTTATCAAGACGGCGCTGATAGCGCTCAGCAGCATTAAACTGCGCTGTAAGAAACGCATTGACTATCTCTTTGGCCACCTCAATGCCGATAACCCGCGCACCGAGACAAAGGACATTCATATCATCATGTTCCACACCCTGATGTGCCGAATAGGTATCATGACAGATAGCCGCTCGAACGCCTGCTATCTTATTGGCAGCAACGCAGGCTCCAACACCACTGCCGCAAATAATGATACCACGATCAACCTGGCGCAAAGACACTGCACGTGCCACAAGTATGGCAAAATCAGGATAATCATCGGCAGCATTATATGCGCTGGCGCCCACATCAGTGACCTGATACTGTTGAGATCTGATCCAGGGGACAAGCTCCTCTTTTAAACTGTAACCGCCATGGTCAGCCCCGATGGCAACACTTATTGTTTTAGTCATTTCTTCCTCTTAACCAGACGTAATGCTTCATCCACTACCCGTTGAGCAGTGAGACCGAACTCTTCATACAATTTCTGATAAGGAGCAGACGCACCGAAATGCGAGATACCAATTACCGTACCAGCATTGCCGACATATCGTTCCCAGCCTGTTGGCACGCCGGCTTCAATGGAAATACGCTTCCTCACAGCAGGAGGCAACACGCTGTTGCGATACTTTTGCGGCTGAGCATCGAATAATTGCCATGAGGGTAACGAAACGACACGAGCGGCAATCGATTGTTCCTGCAGTGTTTTTGCAGCATCGAGAGCTATATGCACTTCCGATCCTGTAGAAATAAGAATAACATCAGGTTTAGACTCAGTATCAAGAAGTATATAGCCACCCTGCCGTACGCCTCCGGCAGATGTCACCACTTGTCTGTCCAGAATCGGTACATTCTGACGCGTCAGAATGAGCGCAGTGGGCCCATTCGTTTTTCCAATCGCCAATTTCCAAGCCTCCACTGTCTCCGTTGTATCAGCAGGGCGAATGACAGTAAGGTTCGGAATCAATCGTAAACTCATCAATTGCTCGATCGGCTGATGAGTCGGGCCATCCTCACCCAGTCCAATAGAATCGTGAGTGAAAATGTAAACAACACGAAGTTTCATCATCGCGGCCAGACGGATAGATGGACGCATATAGTCGGAGAAGATAAGAAATGTGCCTGCATAAGGGATAATACCGCCATGGAGAGCCATACCGTTGCTGATAGCCCCCATAGCGTGCTCGCGCACGCCGAAATGCAGATTACGTCCGCAATAATTTGTACAGGAGTAATCGCTTTCCCCTTTTACTGAAGTCTTACTCGATGGAGACAGGTCGGCAGCACCGCCGACAAGCGTACGTATCTTCGATGAAAGAGCATTAATAATCTGACCTGACGCCTCACGCGTTGCCATCGGTTTGCTAGTACCCTGAAACAGCTTATCCAGACCATCATCCCAGCCCGGAGGAAGATATCCGCGCAGATCTTCAGCAAACTGGCGAGCCTCATCCGGGTAAGCGTCACGATATGCTCTCATCTTCAATTTCCAGTCATCATGATCGCATTTGCCACGATCTATCGCCTTACGGAAATGCGCCAGCGTTTCAGATGGTATCTCGAACGGAGGATATGGCCATTTCAGATTCTGCCGTGTCAACCGAATCTCTTCCTCACCAAGCGGTTCGCCATGGGCAGAAGATGTCCCTGCTTTATTCGGGCTGCCATAGCCTATAACAGTCCTGCAGATAATCAGGCTCGGCCTGTTTCTCTCGAATTGAGCGGAGCGGATAGCCATATCAAGGCTCTCCATATCCATGCCGTCAATGGGACCAACTACATGCCAGCCGTATGCTTGAAACCGCTGGCCAACGTTTTCCGTAAAAGCAAGCTCGGTTGACCCTTCGATGGATATATCATTATCATCATAGAGATAAATCAGCTTGCCCAGCTTCAGCGTACCCGCCAGAGAGGCTG
>DIKB01000131.1:0-2161 GCA_002421445.1 Dehalococcoidia bacterium UBA5629
TGTCATCTTGATTGCAACATAGAATAAGACCAGTGGTTCCTGCATGGAGCTTATCTTTCAGCCGATAGGAGCGTCCTCGGATATTAACGACTGATCCGTGATGTAACAACCTGTCTAAAATAGCGGCAGTCAACACTTCATCTCCGGTAAAAATACTGGCCCAATCGGCAAAGCCTTTATTGGATGTCCAGATCATCGATCCTTTTTCATATCTGCGGCAGACCAGAGCGAAGATAAAATGGGACACCGTCGCATCCAACGGGATATAGCCCACCTCATCAATGATCAGCAGTCTGGGATGGCTCATCACCCGTAGCTTTTCATTCCACTTTGGATCGGTGCGATCTCTCGGTACTTGATCTGCCAGTTCTGATAACGTTATGAAATAGACCGAGTACCCTGCTCTAACAGCTTCCATACCCAGTCCAATTGCCAAATGTGTTTTCCCTACTCCAGGCGGGCCTGTGAAGATAATCGTTTCAGCCTCTTCAACGAACCGTAAGGTTGTCAGATCCCGGATTTTCTTCTCATCGATACCCGGCTGAAACGAAAAATCAAACTGCTCCAGCGTTTTTGCGACGGGGAAATGAGCCAGCCGCTGCTTAAACAACAGTCGTCGATCCCGACGGGCTGTTAGTTCCTCGCCGAGGAGTTTGCCCAGAAATTCAATATAGCTCCATTGTTCCTTGCCAGCTTCATCGGCAAGCCGATCAAGTACAGCCTGCGCCTGAGTGAGCTTCAGTTGCTCCAGATAGCCATGCACTTCAATATAGGTGAGTCCGGTGGTCATCATCGCACCTCCGCCACCGCTGCATAGTCGCTCAACGGACGCCGCTCAACGTCATAATGGGGAGTTTCTATCCGGGGTAGCACCTTCACCGGGCGCAGCCTCGGTCTGCCCCGCAGGCTGGCATAATGCGCCTCATGAATAACCGTCCGCTTGAGAACCGGCTCCAACGGCTGTTCGCTGATAATGATGTTGCCAGCGCTCACCACAATGCGGTTGCCGCTGACTTCGCGTACCCAGACCGTTTTCCCTGCCCATTGAGCTGGCACTGAATAACAGCAGCCACGATAGCTGACCAGACAATCGCGACTTACCGTGCGCAACACGGCAGGATAAGATGGATAGGGAGGTCGATCGGTAAGCGGCTTCAGTTTTTCCTCACGAAGCGCCTCGAACGGTATCCTGCCGGTAGTGCCATGGATCCGCACATTCGCTATCGTGTCCAGCCACCTGCGGCAACGGCTGTTCAGGTCATCGAGCCCGGCAATGCTGATCAACCCTTGCCAGAAATTCCGCTTCACATATTTCACCCCCGATTCCACCTTCCCTTTACCACGTGGCCAGCGGGGAGGACAGACCAAAGGACTGAACCCATAGTAGCCCGCAAAGTCGAGAAAGGTGAGATTGAATTTCAGATGACCATGCGCATCCTCTCTCAGAATCACCGTCTTCATCCGATCATAGACCACAGCCTCGGGTACCCCGCCGGTATAGGCAAATGCGTGTTCATGGCATTTCTCCAGGGTTACCATGTCCATCCGGTTGGTCCATTCTGCGTAGGATACCCTGGAATAGGCTAGCGTGTAGACAAAGACATAGAGCTTGACCTGAGAGCCATCCGGCAGCTGTGCATTGCATTGCCCCCAATCTACCTGTGCGTACTGACCTGGAGATGATTCCCATCGTAACTCCACACGCCATTTCCCCTGCTGGCGTAATGGCCGCATAAAATCCCGCAAAATCGTAATGTGCCCCTGGTAGCCTTGGTCTTTGATCTCTCTATATATGACCTCCGCATTAGTACAACCTTGAGACACTCTCTTTTTTTACATAGTCATTGTAGCTATCAAGAAGACTGCCCCGCTTCCGTGACGTACAATGCGGCGGCCCCGTTGTCGGTTTGAGGTATTTACGGATTGTCTTGCGATCTAATCCCGTTCTCCTGGCAATTTCCTTTCGTGATAACCCTTGCCTGATTAGCGTTTGAATCTCTAAATACTCATCCAATGTTACCATCCTCCTTGCGACCTCCTGTGACAGCATTCCTTTCACAGGAAATCTTATTAGTTGCCTCGAGGATGGGGAATTTTATTCCGTTGTTTTTGGGTATTTTAACGCCGTTGTCTACAGTATGGAGCAGTTCGCGAGTTGGCC
>DIKB01000131.1:2251-3796 GCA_002421445.1 Dehalococcoidia bacterium UBA5629
ACTTACTAGCCTGACAAGACACTAGCGTATGTTATTCATGTTTATTTTATGAAAAACAGGGCTACTCCCGCGCTTCCCCCTGTTTTCTTCGCTTCGTTGTGTGGTCTGCTTCTGGTGCGATTTCTTTTTACGGGATAAAGAAATTTATACTAACGCATGACATTTGAAAGACATTCCGATTATATAATAATCTCTCTAAGGCAATGTGCAATAAATCTTAATGAGTATATATGAGTATTAAAAGACAGCTATTACCAGGAAAAGATCAATCAACTTCAGTTGAACGGAACGGCGATACATACAGGTTAATTGAATTTGAGGAATGTGAAATTAACGGCTGTAGCTTAATCGACTGTAAATTTGAGAAGTGTAAATTCATCAGCTGTTCATTTAATGATTGCATTATCAGTGCTGTGGATGCTGCCGACAGCCGTTTCATGGATGTATCATTTTCCAGATGCAAGGTGATGGGTTTCAACTGGGTAAAAGCCGTACGCATACAGGATTTGAATTTTAGCGATTGCCAGATAAACTACTCAAATTTCAAGACGCTGGAGATCCCAAAACTAAAAATCGTTAACTGTGAAGCCAAAGAGGTTGATTTTACCGAGGACGATCTGAGCGGAGGGATTTTTACGAATACCGATTTTGAAGGCAGTGTTTTCTTTAAAACAAACCTTGCTGAAGCCGACTTCAGAAATGCAAAAAATTATGCCATTGATGTACGATTCAACACCCTTCGTAAAACGCGATTCTCGTCTCCGGAGGTGATGACGCTGCTGGACAGCCTTGATATTATAATAGATTAAGAATGCGAGCAGTTATGGCATCAGACTGTATGCGTGAGCTAACAGACTGTAACTACTATTGCAGCGATGCCTTTCTCCCACGCAGCAGGTAATAGAGAAGCACACATAGCAGTGCAACAACTGCCGCCGCCCCGTACATGCCCCTGTAGCCGATTAATGGAATGAGTGAACCGAAGATGATTGGCCAGATGCCGACACCCATATCTACTGCCGTGAAAAAAGTGGCGGTTGCCAGTCCTGTATGATGTGCAGGCGACACTTTGAGGCAATTGTCTGATAGCTGGTTTGAATTGTCCCTATACCAATGTCGACCAGTATCCCGGTAGCTATCAATGTATACCACTGATAGTTTTGACTGAGTGTGAACAGTCCGGCGATAAATAGTATCATCGACGGATACATGACGATATTTTCACCTTTGATGTCGAAACGCCGTCCTGTAAATATTCTGGATACTATTATAACAACGGCGAAAATCACAAAAAAGAAGCTGGCGGCATCTGCCATCTGGATTTCTTTTGCATATGCTGAAAAGAAGCTGATAATGCTGGCGTGGCATAGGTAAATTACCGTACAAACAGCCGATATAGGGATGGCTTTAACCGCAAAGTAACTGCTGAGCTTGAATTTGGCGATTTCCTGTAATTGTTCGGTACTAAGGTTTGCTTCGGGAATTGACACAATGAATGTTATAGCAAAACTGGCTATGGCAAAGAGCAGGCTTACGATAAAAACC
>DIKB01000140.1 GCA_002421445.1 Dehalococcoidia bacterium UBA5629
ATGAAGGGGTTATGCAACAGGCTCTGTTATCATTTTGTTATGAAATGTGGCTTGGTCAGGCTTTTATCTCTTTAACTCGGCCGATGTGACCGCTCTCCAATCGTACCTTGATGCCGTGGGGATGTACCGAAGAGTTTGTTAAAATATCCTTCACTATCCCTTCGGTTAATTTTCCGGACTGCTGATCTGCCTTTATCACTACTGAGACCCGCATACCCTTTTTGATGTTAATACGATTTGTCCCGTTCATGTTGCTGATTCTGCCCTTTCTGCAATCATCTCAAAGCAAGTATAAAACGAGGTTTGGTTCCCCGTGGTGTAGATCGTAAATGGTTCAATCTGCTTCTCTGATTTGTTTTCTGATTGGCTTCAGCAGATACTGCAATCCGTTAAGCTGGATTTCATAAAGAACGGACAATAGCACGCCGATTTTCCCCGGAGGGAAACCTTTCTGGTGAAACCATACCAGATACGGTTCGGGCAGATCACACAGGATATAATCCTTGTATTTTCCGAATGGCATTTTTACAGATACCAGATCAATCAGCAATTGAGGGTTGATGGGGGTTGCGTCCTTGCTTTGATCCATTACGACCTGAATTACAATAGTATAAACTAACGAGCGGTGACAGCCTTGCTCACGAGGGCAATGACTTCATCGATGCTCAGGCGCTCTCTGGTTGTAGCCTGAAATCCGCTTTTGTGAGCAAAACTGATCTCCGTGCGGCCTGCGATGCGGGAGAAATCGACAGGCGTGCCATCATAGCGGAACAGCCGCCATCCTTCTCCGCGGCGATCCAGCGAGATGACTATATCGGGCGGATTTTTATCGAGACGGCGAAATTCCTCCAACCCGGCAGATTCTTTCGTCTCACCGATCATGGCAGGTACACCTGAGATCATCAGCCTGCGACTGGTTTTCCAGAAATCGGTCTGCTTTTTAAGCATGCGAGCATCTCCGATGATCTGAGCACCGAAACTTTTAAGCATAGGGAGGGATGCCTCCGGATCGGAAGCGAAGCGGGATGTTAACCACATTTCCACAGGGTTCCGGTTTACGAGATCGTCACCGGCTTTATATTGAATGGAGCTTCTCACCGGTCCAATACGGTCTACGCTGTCCTTGAATTGCCACCATGGTAGTACTGACATGGTTTCTAATAGGTCAAGGTAATCTGCGATAAGTACAAATGCCGCAGGGCAGTTCTGATCTTGATGATGATCGAAATTGTGCTTCTCCGGCTCATGCTTATTACCGATATCCACCACCCAGATATCCGGATCATCCAGCTCTGACGGCATAGGCTCGCGCCGCTCGATACTGAATTTCGTGCCGGTATGTACCGCCAAAATAAGGCTGATGGCCGTCACCTCATCAAAATGTGCGCTGCCAGGATGCGTGATAATCAGGTGTTTTTTCATTTGTTGTTTTGCCTTTGTCCGGCTATTTAGTCCCCCTGGTGATGATTTTATCTATTATAACCGATTGGTGCTGATGGTGAAGCATAGAATGGCAGGATTTTCTTTATCCTTTGCGTATCACCGATACGCATCTAAAGGCCGCCTCATATCGGTGACCAGCCCGGCAGTGTGGACGGTGTCCGTGGGGCGGTTGAAGCCGCAGGAGATACCGTGCCTGAAGAGGGATACCTTATTATCGGAGATGTACCGTATGTCAAATCAGTGTACGTTGATGCTGGCGGTTGGGGCGTTGTAAAATACAGGGCATCTGAAATATTGCTTGTCGTAGTATTACTGCGTGCTTCGATTGTCCAGCGGTAGCGTTCCCCGTATGCCAGCACATTGTCGGGCAGCGCCAATGCAGTGCCCGCAATTTGTGCGGGAGAATAGATGATATTGCCGGCACCATAAGGGAATTTGCTGACGATCAAAGAATAGGAGTCTGCACCGATTACTGCATTCCATTGAAGTGTCGGAGTGATAGTATCGATCGTTTGCCCCGTATCGGCGTAAAGGCCGGGAGACGACGGTATCGGAACAGACAGGGGAAGCGGTTGAATTGTGGGCGCAGCCGAGGCAACGGACGTTTGTGTGGAATCATAGAGTATGATTCCGCCCGCGATCAGGACTCCAATAAGCACCACGATAGCCAGAACGCCGACAAAGCCGAGAACGTCCTCTTTTTTCTTCGGCTGCGGAAGCCTCAATTGATCGTGGTTCGCTTGCGTGGACCAGTTCAATGCCATTCCGCAATTTCCGCAAAAGCGGATTGCGTAAACAACCGGATAACCACAATTGGGACAAGGATATGTCTGCTGCATATAATTATTCTACACCATAACTGTTTGTATTACGTAACTAAATTTATGTTGTTGGCTTCATTAAGAGTTCTTTTCGATGATAATAGCCTTCTGGCGTTCTTTTCCGTGAGGGTCTTTTTCCACAAAGATCGGTTCCTTCGTAAATGGGTCCATACCCGTGTAATACATCAGTCCGGAATAAGTGGATGGTGCCGGGATGAAAATCTGAACCTGCTGCGGATTTATTTTAAGCTTCTGGCTGGTGAATCGTTTCAGGCTTCGCATATCATCATCAGTGCATCCGGGATGAGCGGCGATCAGATAATATGTAAGGAACTGTTTCCTCCCTGCTTTTGTGGTCATTTGATCAAATAAGCTTTTGAATTGCAGCAGCGATGCTGTCCCGGGTTTCCCCATTGTGCGCAGAACAACGTTTTCTGTGTGTTCCGGAGCAACTTTCATCTGACCGGAGACATGATGTTCAACTACTTCCTGGAGATAATGCTCGCCATGCTGCTTGTCACTCAGCAGCAGGTCATGTCGAATCCCCGAAGCTATAAATACCTTTTTCACCCCTTCGATACGCCGGATTTTTCTTAACAACTCCAATTGATGGCGGTGATCGGGCTTCAATGCAGGGCATACCTTTGGGTATAAACAGCGTCTTTCCCGGCAATGTCCCCGATTAATTTTCTCCTCACATTCGAATCCGTACATATTGGCCGTTGGTCCGCCGATATCCATGATATATCCGGTAAAGTCGGGATACGTCGTCAGCTTTCTGGCCTCAGTTAAAATCGATTCCGCACTGCGCCATTGAACTGTTCGTCCCTCGTGTACGGTAATCGCGCAGAAATTGCACTCTCCATAGCAGCCGTAATGGGTCGGGATCGAAAAATTGATGGTTTCCAACGCCCTGACTTTCCCCTGCCGTTCGTAATAAGGATGTTGTGCACGTTCGAAATCGAGCGCATAAATGGCATCCAGTTCATCCTGCGTCAGGGATAGGGCGGGCGGGTTATGCATAAGATAACGATTGCCGTGTTTTTGATAGAGTCCTTTTGCCGTGAGCGGATCGTTGTTTTGGTAAAACGTGTGAAACATATCGATCAAAGCGTGATTATCCATTTTGACCGTCTCATATGACGGCAGTTCCAGATAACCGGCTCTTTTCTGTACGTCATCACGTTCGCCGGCAATGTAGCATAGCCCCCGGATACCCCGCACATCGGTTCCATTTTTCAATGCGTCGGCGATCTGTACCACTGCTGTTTCGGCCATTCCAAAGAGCAGGTAATCCGCCTTGGCGTCAAAGAGAATTGATGCGCGGACTCTGTTATCCCAGAAATCATAGTGTGCAATGCGCCGCAGGCTGGCCTCAATACCCCCGAGGACGATCGGCTTTGCGCTCTTAAAGTAGCGCTTGATCAGGTTGGTATAGGCGATCGCTGCCCGGTCGGGGCGACGATTATTTATCCCTCCGGGTGTGTAATCATCGCTTTTTCTTCTTTTCTTCAGCGATGTGTAGTTGGCTATCATGGAATCGATGCTGCCGCCCGATACTCCCCAGAATAATCGTGGCTCTCCAAGACGGCAGATGTCCTGATCGGAGTGAATATCCGGCTGGGCGATTATCCCGACCCGGTAGCCGTCGCGACTGAGTAATTTTCCAATTACCGCAGTCCCGATGAACGGGCTATCGATATAGCTGTCTCCAGTAACCAGAATGATATCAGGTTGATCCCATCCCAGACGATTCAGTTCCTGTCGTGTCGTAGGTAAAAACATAATTCTATTTTCCAATGACGATTCGAAATATATGTTAATAATAATAGCTTTTTGAATTGATGGCTACCTTTCTTATGCGGCAACTTCTCTTGTGAGACGCACGGCAAATGCATTAGAATACCGCCAGTCATGACGTATTAGAAAAAGAAGCGCGCTTACTGATAGCGCTGTTTCAAATCAGGTATATTTTTCGATTAATTGCAGCGGCAGGAGCAGCGGAAGTTTCTATATTACGGGTATTACGATCAGTGTCGATCTTGCTACATATATGGGTCCCTGTCCTAAAACCGTTAATTTCTCGGCTATCATAATTGCCAGCGGGCCGGGCGTCGTGACATATAAGTGGGAACGGAGCGATGGCGCTATCGCTCCTACAGAGAGTGTGACCTTTCCGTCAGCAGGCGCACAAACGGTTACGATTTCATGGACGAGGGGTGGCGGCACCGGATGGCAGCGCCTCCATATTCTTATACCTAATGATGTAGTATCGGGGCATCTTAACTTCACGCTCATCTGCGTGCCCTGAAGATAGCTATAAAAAATAGGATACAGCGGATGGTATTTAACGCAACTTAAATTTATACATATTTCAATACCAATAATCCGCGTGCATCATATTCAATTACTGCAACAAGCTTTGCAGGCTGAACGCGGCGCAGTTTACGAAGCCGGATTGGTTTTCAAATGGCCGATGCTCGTCTCCAGAGTCTGCAATTTTTGCGTGATATCACGGAGCATGCAATCCACCCGCTCATTGCAGGATTCGCAATTACCGGTATAGGTTCTGTTGTTCGATGGGCATGTCATCATGGTATCCTCCTCAGATAAAGTATTTATCAAGTTTGGATTTGCCTCATGAATGTATATTCCAGTTTTAGACCCAACCCCGGATTTTCATAGCTTCAACAACGCGTTTCACTGCTACCACATAGGCAGCCTGGCGCATATTGATCTTATATTCGCGGCTGGTGCTCAATACCGACTGATATGCTGCGGTCATTCGCTTATCCAGCTTCTCGCGGACCTCAGCTTCATCCCAGTAGTACATGCAGGAGTTCTGTACCATCTCAAAGTAAGAGACGGTGACGCCACCGGCATTACACAGGAAATCAGGTATCACATGCACTCCATTGGCAAATAAAATATCATCGGCTTCCGGAGTGGTCGGGCCGTTGGCCAGTTCGGCGACGATTTTGGCTTTAATTTTGGCTGCATTTTTAGCGGTGATCACGTTTTCAATTGCTGATGGAATCAGAATGTCCACATCCAGTTGCAGAAGCTCTTCATTGGATATGCTCTTTATGCCGGGCATACTACACACAGATCCGCTCGCCTCTTTGCATTCGATGGCTTTTTTCGGGTCCAGTCCAGCGGCATTGTAGACTCCGCCTTTGCTATCGCTGACGGCTACTATTTTGCATCCGAACAGCTCTTTACAAAGCATGGCTGCATAATAACCGGCGTTACCATAACCCTGGATGGCAACCGTTGCTTTCTTTAAGTCGATTCCAAGTGCTCTGGCTGCTTCTCGGATCGTGTACATGCCGCCACGGGCTGTAGCATCACCACGGCCGGGGGAACCACCTATGCAAAGCGGTTTGCCGGTAATAACACCGAACTGAGGTTTTCTAGCGATTACACAGTATTCATCTACCATCCATGCCATGATTTGCGGATTGGTATAAACGTCCGGAGCCGGGACATCTCTCTCGGGTCCGATGAACTCGTAAACGCTTCTTATATAGGCGCGGCTCAATCGTTCCAGTTCCCTGGCGGACATTTCCTTGGGATTGCAGATAACGCCGCCTTTGGCTCCACCCAGAGGAATATCGACCATGGCGCATTTCCATGTCATCCAGGCTGCCAGAGCACGGACGGTATCGATCGTCTCTTCGGGGTGGAATCTGATTCCGCCCTTGGTAACGCCTCTGGCGTCATTGTATTGGACTCTGAAGCCTTGAAATACCTTGATTGAGCCGTCATCCATACGGACGGGGAACGAAACATGAAGCTCACGCATAGGTTTTTTGAGGAGCGCGGTTACTTCAGGTTCCAGTTTGAGGATTGCAGCACATTTGTCTACCTGTCTTCCTACGATTTCAAACGGGTTGTTTTCTGTAGCTGCAGGTGCGGATCGGCGCGTAGCGGTTTGTACCATTTGTTTTTCTCCTTTATAGTGAAATATATTTTGTTATCACCTTGTATTTTTCTTGTGGTCGGTTGTGCTACGATGAAACAATTCCGGCTGTGTTCATGTCGCGCTCTTTTTTAATATTGATCAGGCTCTTATAATCGACGACCGTGCTCATGCTGTGGTTTTCAACTTCGATGCCGGCTTCTGCAGCAGCAGCTACCGGATTGAGGCCGCCCATAAGGACAATCCCGATTTTGTTGAGTTCCACGCCCATCTCACACACCGCCTCGCTGGTATTGCCCAATGTGAGAACTCCGTTTAATCCGGCCTGTTTCAATCCTGTGATTACCTGCTCAGCGGTAGGGCGACAGATAGCAGGTATCTCTCTGAAGTTGGCCAGTATTTCACCATTACCGGATGCAATGACCTCTCTGACAGAAGTCATTTTTGCCTTAATGAATATCTCCGATGGGTCCATGGAAGATCCGTTATAGTGAATCAACTGGGTGAAACGTATCGGCTTATGATCCTGAATTTGTAGTATCCCGCCGAACTTTGAGTCCATGGGAATGCCGGATTTCAACAGCGTGCCATTCATGACAATACTGCAGACAGTGGCCAGCCCGATGCTGCCGCGGGGGACAACGATATCTCCTATTCGCTGCCCGCCATTGGCTATTGCTACCAGATTGCTGACGCAGAAGCCCTTTTCAAAAACGGGCATCATAACTCTGAGAGCTTTTTCGAATTCGTGCTCCAGAAAAATGGAGACATTGACAGGGACGACACCGCGTAAACGTACATAATCGAACTCAGTGCGAAAGGCTAACCGTTCAATGCGTGAGATTGCGAAGCCAACCTTATCTTTGACGAGCGCGCTTTCTATCTCGTGTGCCCCTTTAGGAGTAAGTACCCGTCCGTCACGTTCTGTTATAAGTTTAGTCAGTCCCCGTTCGTCTGTAAGTTGCAGATGGTATCGCACAGCTCGCTCGCTGAGCTCAATTCCGAGATCTTGTAAGCGTTGAGCAATGATTCGTGCTCCCGCAGGCTTTTGCGACATGCTCAGCACCTTTAAGATTGACAGAATCTTTCGTTCTACATCTTGTCGCGATTCAAAACTCATAATACAAAATAGCGGCAATGAGTTGCCGGTCTCCTACTATACAACAGTATCTAAAATGTTGTCAATATGTCCCATTGTGACAATTAGTTAACATATGAGCAATGCAAAAAAAAGCGGTTGAGGAAAAACGTGCGAAAAATACGAAATTTGCTTACTAGCTTTTGAACATATAGCCGGAGCCATGTTTATTCAAAATCATATTTGGCGGACTATCATGCAGTTTTTTGCGAAGACGACGGATATAGATTCGAATGTTTTCAGTGTCTTGCCATGTGCTCTTTTCCCAGATATCTTCCATAATCCTCTGGTATGTTACGACTTTGTCTCTATTTTTCACCAGCAATATAAGTAAACGATACTCGACAGGGGTTAGCTTTACCTGCCGGTTATCCACCTTGATCTTCTGATTAACAAAATCGATTTTCAGACGCTGACTGATTGTCGTGCTCTGGTTGCCTTTGTATTGTTCTTTTTCAGATCGCCTGAGCACGGCTTTAACGCGGGCCAGTAACGTCAGATAGTTGAATGGTTTAACGATATAATCGTCGGCTCCTGTCTCAAGCCCCCTGAGCATATCTTCATCATCGGACCGCACCGTCAGTATAATAACAGGTACCAGAGAGAAATTACGTATCTCTTTCAGCACGTTAAAGCCATTAATGTCGGGAAGATTTATATCGAGTATCACAATGTCGGGAGACTCTCTCTTTACCAGTGCTATGCCATCTTCTCCCGTCGTGGCGGCAACTATGCTGGCGCCGGGCCAGCGAAATTCGAAAGCGAGGTTTATAGCATCGATGATGCTCTTTTCGTCTTCAATAATTGCTACTTTCATGATATGCTCCGATATCGTTGTGATTTCATCTCTTTATAGGAAGCGTAACGAAAAAGCTGGAGCCTTTTCCTGTCTTGCTTTTTATCCATATTTGTCCGCCGTGCAGTTCCACCAGCATTTTACATAAAGCAAGGCCGATGCCGAGTCCTCCTGCGCGTTCTTCGTGATATATTAACTGATAACCCGGTTCGAAAAGTGTACTTTGCCTTTCTGCCGGTATGCCATGTCCGTAATCTCTGACTTCTATCAGTATAAATTCAGCTTTTGTTGTTGCTTTAATCGTTACTTTTTTGCCGTTTTTAGCATACTTACAGGCATTGTTGATCAAATTGAGCATTATCTGCCGTATCCGGTCCGGATCTGCCGAGATTCTTGGAATATCTTTCTCCATCTCCAATTCGAGAATAATATCATATTGCTGTGTGAGAGCGCGTGTTTCTGCTGTAATTGAACGGAGCAACTGCTCAAGATTAACCGATTTTAAGATCAGCTTGAGTTTGCCGATTTCTCCTCGGGTAACATCATGAAGCTCCTCAATTCGGGTATTCAGATTGTTGACTCCGTCCCAGATGATATTCGCCAGTTTCCCCAGGTTTTTATCTTTTATTTCGTCATGTAATAACTGGCTGGTTGCCATCAATGAAGTCAACGGTGTTTTTAGCTCATGTATGAGTTTTCTGGTGAAATCAACTCGTACCTGCATCTCCGACTGTAATTTTTTGCGCAGTTCCCGTTCTCGTTTGTAGAGAGTCTGCAGATTAGTTTCATCAGTTTTATGCTCAATTATATGTCCGAGTCTTTCGGCAATTACATGCAGTAAACTACGTTCCTCTGTGAGGAATGGTCCCTCATCACAGGCCGGTTTTTCTTTCAGATAACAAACTTCCAGCACTCCGAATCGTTTGCTTTTCACCATAATATTTTTTGATTGTTTCCAGTCTGTTTCTCTGAAGTTGGGAGTTTTGAATTCTCTTCTTTTCAATTTAACGCGGGCACAGGTGATTTCAGGGTATTGCCACGCTGGAGGAATTAAAGATACGACTCCTTGTAAAATGTCATCAATTGAGAGGTCCTCATTTTCTACGAGGCGGGAGATACCATAAAGACAATTGAGTTCCTTGATCCGTTCACGCAGGATATAAGTTAAGTTCTGTAATGAGGCTTTTTCAGAGGCATTCTTCATGGTACTGTCGTGGATTTCACCTTTGCTTTTTTGTTGTTTTTGCTTAACTGTCATAGTTGTGAGTAGGTTAATCGGTGAAAATCTGCGTTGCGTACATCCGTCCGTTGCCGATGACGATGCCTACGCCGGTTCGTCTGAACCCGCCGTTCAGCATATTTGCCCGATGATCAGGGGACTGATACCACAGGTCAGCCATCTGTTTGGTATCCGTTAGATCGGAGGGAACGAAGAGGACATTTTCTCCTGCCATAGAGACCTTCATAGTGATCACTATTGTTGGGTATCTAACGCCAAGGAACCCGTCGTGGCTGAGCTGCCCGTGCTCAAGCATGTACTGCGAGTGTTCCCGGGCGATTCCATCGAGGAATGACAGTTTTTCCAGATTTGTTAAGCCATTTTTTTGTCTGAGCGTGTTGACCTCAGCATAGAGAGCTTTCTCCAGAGCATCGATAGCCGCTGTCGGCGTGCTTGAAGATGCCGGCAGACTCTGCGTGGTTGTAGAAGGAATGCCTGTGCTCGCTTTATTGCCGCCAGGCATGGGAGGGACGACGATGATAGTAACGCCTGAGGGAGACGGGGTGCTTGACCCTGTTGTAGTCTTTGGTGTCGTGCTCGGTGGCGTAGTCGTTGGTGTGGTTGTTGGGAATGTTGAGGGTAGGGAAGGGGCCACCATTACTTTGTCTCCCGATGGTTTCGGGGTGCTTGTATCTGGAGGGGACTCCTGCGGTATCGTTGATTCCGGCGCTTGGACAATCTGCAGGGGAGTAGTTTTGAACGAGGCGAGTATAGAGTCCTTCAGTGTACCGAGCGGTCCTATGCCTGCAATCAGGGATGCGATAAATGCAAGGAGAGCAACTGAAAGGAAAACACCGATGAAACTCGGTCCCTGCCATGAGTAATCATAGCTTTTTAGGATCAAGGTTACAAGGATGAGCAGTGCAACAATTCCGATGCAGAGGATAATCCCCGGGATAAGTTGAAGGATATCAGCAGGTATCGCGTATACAGCCCATGCGAGAGAGATAATCAACAGGCTTATCAACAAGCACAGAATAAACTTGCCCATTGAGAATTGGCTTTCCCGATAATCGAATCTTCCCATCGTACTCTCTTATTTATCCGCTATTTAGTATAGCGTTTCTCCGCGCATTAAGAAATACATCAATATAGTTATCTATAGTTGCCAGTGTTTAATCGAAGTAAGTACAATGTTTACAATTGTTATCGAACCGGAAGGAGGAAAAAGCGCATGGCACGAGTTCGTTTATTGAGTAATGATCAGGCATCGCCAGAGGCGAAAAAGATATATGAGAAGCTGGAACAGAACGGAGCTAAAATTCTGAATCTTTACAGGGCGCTGGCGCATAGCCCTTCGGTTATGGTGGATTGCATGAAGTTGGGCAACTCGCTATTGTCGAAAACAAAGCTATCATCGAAGCTTCGTGAACTCGTTATCCTGCGCATCGCCGGATTATCGGGCAGCAAGTATGAGTGGACGCAGCATCGCCCTGTTGCGCTGGAGGCAGGAGTAACCGGTGACCAGATCGGTGCGCTCGATGGATGGCGGCAATCGAAGCAGTTTACGGATGAGCTGGCGCAGGTTGTGAACGTGAAGGAAGAGACTTTCAATGCGCTTAAAAGATTCTTGACCGAGCAGGAGATTGTCGAATTAACGCTCGCCATCGGTTACTGGGGGCTGATAGCCCGGGTTCTGGTGCCGCTGCAGGTTGATTTATTCCACAGGGACGGGCACTGTAGCGATAATATTGAGGCAAGATGCTTCTTCGTCGAAATGATGGTTTGGAGGTAGTCGCAACTTGGAAGGCGCAGTTTTTAGGTTTTGATGTACCGAATCTAGGAGTCTGTCCGAGTAATCGC
>DIKB01000045.1 GCA_002421445.1 Dehalococcoidia bacterium UBA5629
TCTCCTCGGCCCAGCGTGAATACTACAAGCTGGATGATCTGTGGGGCAGCGCTGCACCGGTCATTACGATCCAGTAATCCACTGATCCACTGCCCGTTCGTAACTGAGAATTTCCTCAGGCTTGAAGAAGATGCTTATCTCTTTTGCTGCATTTTCCGGTGAATCCGAGCCATGAACCAGGTTAAGCTGAAGATCAATGCCAAAGTCGCCGCGGATGGTGCCGGGTGCTGCCTTTGCGGCATCGGTTGATCCCATTGTCTGACGGATAATCTCTATGGCTCTATTGCCTTCCAGTACGGCAGCAACAATCGGGCTTGATGTGATGAACTTTACCAGATCATTAAAGAATGGTTTACTCTGATGGACTGCGTAATGCTTCTGTGCCAGTGCCTTATCCATCTGTATCAATTTTAGTGCTACGATTTTTAATCCTCTCTGCTCAAATCGTGAGATGATTTCTCCTGTTAGTCCCCGCTGTACGCCATCGGGTTTAATGAGAATGAGACTTCTTTCCATTGGTAACTCCTTATCTATTTTTATTATTTTACCTTGCGTTGAGTAATTGGTGGTTGACGTAAATATAAAGGCTGCAATGTGACCGGGTCATCAAAGCTCCTTTTATTGAATCGCCTCCAGCCAAGCGTTGCCAGGTAACTCGTATGGCGTATCCGATGAACAATATCCGGGATAATAGCACGATCGCCGAGTTTCTGGCGTAGCTGTTGCAGTGCTCTCTCGGGAATTTCACCACAAAATATGGTAGGCTGAATTGTTTGTTGACATAAAGTATCAATTGTAGTGATATGCGGCTCTTGAAGGCAGAGCCAATCGTCGGTTTGTCTATAGAGTGCGGTAGCAATTTCTTCGCGTCCTGCATTATGAACCGAACAGATCGGCAATCCGGAAAAGGCAAAACCGTACGCTTCTATTTCAAGAGTATTGATGCCGACTATCGGAATATTGAGAGCAAGCGAAAATCCTTTCGCAGCGCTTATGCCGACTCGAAGTCCGTTAAAGCTCCCGGGACCGGTAGCAACCATAATTGCAATACATGACTGCATGGTATATGCCTGTTGTTTCAGCAATTGTTCGATATTGGGTATAAGCTCAGTGGAATGGTTCCGGGCAGTCTGCCAGATTTGCTCGGCAAATACCTCCCCTTCCCTGGAAAGTGCGATGCCCGCAACGTTGCTTGATGTATCGATCGATAGTTCCATATTCTACAACGATTCCGCCACAGTTTTCAGTAATTGCTCATAGCGTTCACCGTGAGCTTCGATTCGGATATCACGTTCATGTTGTGACAGATATGAGAATTGTACTGAAAGGTTGCTTGCAGGGAGAATGTGCTCTCCTTTTTCCGCCCATTCTATCACGCAAACACCATTGCCATAAACATAATCGTCGAGTCCAATATTCATCATATCCTCGCCGGTATCCAGACGATACAGGTCAATATGATATAGTCGCAGTCTGCCATAATATTCCCTGACGAGGACAAAAGTAGGACTTAACGTATACTCATTGATATCGAGTCCCCATGCTATACCCTGAGTCAGACACGTTTTTCCGCTTCCCAGTGTACCGCTAAGAAGAATAAGATCATTTGGAATCACAGATTTGCCGATAATAGTCCCGACCTGTTGTGTCCTCTCCGGGCTGTTTGACCGAATATGCAACGTTGTCATGTCTTTTCTATTTCGATTTAAAGTGATCCCATCCTGAATTGATCGGCCGTTTCATTTTTCCTTCATCGGTCATGATTGTTACCGGGTCCGATTGTTGAGCGGTGATCTCCCCGATGACGGTCGTCTTACATTTCAACGCTTGTACCGCCCTGGTCATAAGGGCGGATGACGCAGTGAACAGTAACTCGTAATCTTCTCCACCGCTGAGAATTAAATCCATATAGGTTTTTGCAAATTCTTTTTTTAGAACAGGATGAACAGGCAACGCGGTCTCTTTGATGACGGCGCTTACTTTACTTGCCTGGCATACATGGGTCAGATCTGCGATAAGACCATCGCTGATATCGATGGCGGTGGTGATGCCAAGGTCGTTGAGCAGTTGCCCCTCTTTTACTCTCGGCATCGGTTTCAAATGAGCTTGGCGAAGCATTTGTATGGTTGATGGTTCAAATGAGAGTTTTCCATCAAACATCGCCAGCCCTGCTGCAGACAGACCTGTGTATCCGGTGAGTCCAATAAGATCGCCTGGCTTTGCTGCAGATCGAGTTAATGTTTTTTTGTGCGGGGATGTTCCAAGAAGAGTAATGTGTAGGGTTAATGAAGGTGCGGCAGCGATATTGCCGCCAATAATTGCAACACCGAACTCATTGGCAATATGTATCATGCCACCATATAGCTCTGTGATATTTGCTACAGTTGTAGTGAAAGGAAGCGTTAACGATACAAGTGCATATAGAGGGATTCCACCCATTGCGGCAATATCGCTTAAATTCACTGCAATGGCTTTCCATCCCAGTTCTTCCCATGAAGTGATTTCCAGATGAAAATGTACGTTCTGAACAAGACAATCGGTTGTAGCCAACTGCCACCCTTTTGCATTCTTGAGAACGGCGGTATCATCGCCAATGCCGATAACGATATTATTCCAGATAGGATTCGCTGGCAGGTTTTCTCTTTTAATGAGTTCGTTTATATGGGCAATAACGCCGAATTCACCGAGTTCAGATACGAGCATGGTCTGGATTATAACATAAATCTATAGCTGGACGTTCCTGTACTATTGACAGCGCTTGTAGACTACTATGCACAAGTATATAATTTCTAAAAACAAACAGAGGTTAGAAACTATGCAGCAAAATATGAGTTGTCCCGTTTGTGGCACTTCCACTACTCCAGGTCAGACATTCTGTGGTGCGTGTGGTACGAAGCTCGCTCTCATGTCTGCTTCGCAACAGTCATCGATTTGTCCGACATGCGCGTCACCGGTAAAGCAGGGGCAGCAATTTTGCGGTGTGTGCGGAGCTACTATAACCGGCGAAAGCCAACAGCAGCAATGGAACACACAAACGCAAATGCAGGCGCAACCTCAGCAACAACCTGCTGCTACACAGCCCATGACAGGTGTTGCTCCCGATGTTGCCGTAGTGTCACCTGCGCCGAGATCTCAGGAGATCGCATCTCAGGCAAATCCTCTTCCAACCAAAAAACACGGCATGTTGCTTGTAACGGTTGCGATGCTCCAGATCATCGGTTGGGTAGTCGTTGTCGGCGGTTGTATCGGTGCTATCATGTTTGCAATGTCTGACATCGGTACGGATGTGCTTTCCAAGTTGCCGATTACCGGTGGTGCCGGAGCTATTGGCATGATTATCAAGTTTACTATCGGACTGGTAGTTTCATCAGGTTATGGATTTGGTCTTCTGGCTTTTGCTGAGCTTTGCAAGCTATTGATGAGCATTGAAGGCAATACGATGCATAAAGAAGATAATAAAAAATAGAAGAGCCTGTTGCACAAGCCTGTTGG
>DIKB01000069.1 GCA_002421445.1 Dehalococcoidia bacterium UBA5629
TCCAAATAATTTCTTCATAGTGCGATATACCTCCTTTCAGTGGCCTATTCTACAAGCTGGTCTCTCCCTTGTCAATGTTAGTAGTGTGTGTTCGTCCAGGGACTAAAACTCTACGTTTTAGTCCCTGAATATAGTAAAATAGGTGATATATGGCAAGCGAATTTCGGCACCTTCCCGGTGTGGATAAGATTCTATCTGATAGTCGCATTGCATCGATAGCAGCGCAATTGCCTCACGCTGTGCTTGTTGATATTGCCCGCGATATACTGGAACAGACACGTGCAATGATAGCTGCCGGCAAATCATCGCCGTCTCTTGATCAAATGGTATCCGACATAGCTGTGCGTGCGAACGGGTTGCTTCAGCCATCTTTGTTCAGAATTATAAATGCATCGGGAGTGTTGCTCCATACAAACCTCGGCCGTGCTCCTGTGAGCAACCAAGCTGCGATAGAAATGGAGCATATAAGTCAGGGCTATTGCAATCTTGAATTTGATACTGAATCAGGTGCCCGCGGCTCTCGACATGTTCATCTGGAACGCCTGCTGTGCCAGCTTACCGGCGCTGAGGCGGCGCTGGTGGTGAATAATAATGCCGCTGCCGTGCTTCTGATATTAACGGCGCTTGCCAGGAGAAAAGAAGTTGTTGTCTCACGCGGGCAGGCTGTGGAGATCGGAGGTGGTTTCAGGATCCCCGATGTGATGAGGCAGAGCGGCGCCAAACTTGTGGAAGTGGGTACAACGAATTGCACGTATGCAACTGATTATGAAAATGCTATCACGCCGCAGACAGTGGCACTGCTGCGGGTGCATCCAAGTAATTTCAAGATAAGTGGTTTTACCAATGACGTTGTACTTGAAGAGATGCAGGATGTAGCAAGTAGACATAATCTGCTGTTGATCGACGATCTTGGCAGTGGCTGCTTTCTGGATGTGACGCAATTCGGCCTTGCTCCGGAACCCTTAGTGCAGCAGAGTGTCGGCCTTGGTGCTCTATCCTGCTTCTCGGGTGATAAGCTGGTCGGCGGCCCGCAGGCGGGTATCATTGCAGGAAAGAAAGCCGTTATCGATAAATTAAAACGACATCCGCTGGCTCGTGCATTGCGGCTTGATAAAATCAGGATAGCGGGACTTGAAGTAACGCTGAGTCATTATATTAAAGAAGAGGCGCTGCTGAAGATTCCTGTCTGGATGATGATTTCAGCTTCGCTAAATCAAATACAACGGCGCGCCATACGTTGGGCTAAGCCTCTTGGAGTTATGGCACGTGTTATCGATGGAGAAACAATGATCGGTGGCGGCAGTATGCCGGGCGGTTCAATGCCGACGAAACTGGTTGCGATCGGTGGATATGACAGCGGACAGCCGCAAAAGTTTGCTCACATATTAAACAGGAAGCTCAGGTCATATAGTCCGGCGATTGTGGGGCGAGTCGATAATGATATATTGCTGCTTGATCCGCGTACTGTTCTTCCTGAGGAAGATGAAACTGTTCTGAGGGTTCTTCATACACTATGTTTGTCATAGGGACTGCCGGTCATATCGATCACGGCAAAACTGCACTCGTTCGTGCTCTTACCGGCATAGACCCGGATCGGTTAAAGGAAGAGAAAGAACGCGGCATGACCATTGACCTCGGCTTCGCCTGGCTGAAGTTGACGGGTGGCAAAGAAGTCGGGATCGTTGATGTGCCGGGGCATGAGCGTTTCATCAAGAATATGCTGGCTGGTGCCGGTGGGATCGATATTGCGCTGTTTGTTATTGCGGCAAATGAAGGTGTGATGCCTCAGACCCGTGAACATCTGGCTATCCTCGACCTTCTTGAGATTAAAAAAGGCATTATCGTTCTCACCAAGAAAGACCTCGTCGATGCGGAATTGCTCGGACTCGTTACTCTTGAAATTGAGGAATTTGTCAGCGGCACTATGCTGGATGGTGCGCCGATTGTAGCTGTCTCCGTTGTAAGTGGTGACGGAATCCTTGAACTTCTCAAGACGCTCGAGCAGATAATATCGGGCATTCAGCCTCGTAAGGATATCGGCCGTCCCCGTTTGCTCATAGATCGGTCGTTCTCTATAGCCGGATCAGGAACGGTCGTTACCGGAACGCTTATCGATGGTTCGCTAACCCAGGGACAGGAAGTGGAGATACAGCCATCGGGTTTGAAAGTGCGTATACGGGGACTGCAATCTCATAAGAACCGTATTGAATCCGTTGGCCCGGGTACCAGAGTTGCTGCTAATCTCGTTGGTGTTTCAGCGTCCGATGTAAACCGCGGCGATGTGTTAACCAATCTTGGATGGCTTGTGCCTGCGAAGCGTATCGATGCGCGTCTGCGATTGCTTCCTCAAACCAGGCATCCTTTACGCCATGGAACGATTCTCAGTTTTCATAGCGGTGCGGCTGAGGTCATGGCACGGATTCATTTGCTTGAGTCAGATGAGTTGAAACCCGGAGAGTCAGGACTGGCACAATTTGCGCTTGCTGATCCTGTCGCTGTTGTTAAAGGTGATCACTTCATTATCCGCTCGCCCAACGATACACTCGGCGGTGGCGTAATCATCAATATCAGGACGGCAAGGCATAAGCGGTTTAAACAGGAGACTATCGAGCAACTTAAAAGCATGAATGAGGGTAGCCAGGCTGATCTCATCATGGCTACACTGGAGATGAAACAGCCGCTGGCAGTGAAAGCAGTCTCCGTTGCATGCAATGTTCCGGCATCCGATGTGCAACAACTTATCGCTGACCTTTTTCAGGAGAAAAGGATTGTTATGGCAGGATCAGGGGATGCTGCCATCCTGATGACGAGGCCATTCTGGCAGGACATTATCGATAGGTCGGTGGCTCTTGTATCGGACTATCACCGTAGCTATCCAGCCAGGCCGGGGATATCGAAAGGCGAAGTGGTCAATAAAATAAACCTTAAATTGCATCCGGTTATTATGCAGAAGCTGCTCGATGAACATCTCCTCATTGAAGATGGTGCGGTCATTCGAATGCCTTCTTTCTCCGTCAAGCTGACAAAAGAGCAGGACGTAAAGATCGCTGCTTTTTTGAAATCGCTGGAGCAGAATCCGTTTTCTCCGGCCGGTGATGTGGTACCGGAACCGGATATTCTGGCGATACTGATCAAACAGGATCGGGTGGTGAAGGTTACCGAAGGCGTTATTTTTTCCAGGGATGCATATGACGAGATGGTGAAACGGATCGTTTCCTATGGCAAAGAAAAGGGAAAGATAACCGCAGCCGAGGTTCGTGACTTGCTGGGGACAAGCCGAAAATACGCTATAGCCCTGTTGGAATATCTCGATAGCAAAAAGATCACCCGCAGGGTTGGCGATGAACGTGTGATAAGGTAGCTTTTAGTGGGCATATGAGATGGAAAACATGGTGCTGGCAAAAAGAGAAAAAGAGTAAAAGATATTTTAAAAACTGCCCTGCGATCTGCTTAGGTGTGATTCCAGGAGTTATTCATTGGTTAATTCCTGTATAGAGATATTTTATGAATAAACACAAACAATACCCAAACGTGGCGGGAGCGTATGGGAGTCGAACCCACCGAAGACATTACACATGCCTCCCGACGGATTTGAAGTCCGCGAAGCCCACCGGGACCTAAACGCCCCCCTGCCCTCGCTATTATGTCATAGTTTCTGGTTTTCGTGCTATCCTCCATACCGATAGCCTTATTAAGACATCTTTGATACAATAGCAGCGTGTGTTAGATATATCTTATCTTTCGGATATTAAGAAAAGCTGACAGCATTGTACCTGTTGACTTTTCAGAATCATAATTCATAATTTAGATAAGCTTCTTGGGGGGGGTGTCGGAACTGGCAGACGAGCATGACTTAGGATCATGTGCCGCAAGGCATAGGGGTTCGAGTCCCCTCCTCCCCACCAAAATCTGACTTTCAGAAAATTGACCGACTTTTTCGTTGGCGGCGCAAAGCGCCGTCCACTGATTTTGTGGGGGGAATGCAATGCTTTTCGGCGCGCTGACGCGCGCCTCTCTGCCCGCCAAGACGAGGTTCGAGCCAAAGATTTCTTTGGCAGTAACCTTTTTCGCAAAAAGGTTACTCTCCCGTGCGATTTTAGGCAGATTCTCTGCCTCTTTTATCCATTCCGCCATCGGTTCGAGCCAGCCAGTCCGCTTTTGTTCAATCCGCGTCATTTGCTCTTCCAGCGACTTCTTTTCGGAAAGGAGTTTTGCTTTTTCAGTGCGGTATATTTCGCGCTCAATATCCAGTACCGCTAGAACCTATTTTATCAAAAACTGCTGAACGAAACCAGACCAAGGAAGCCAGTCCCGCCACCGCTCGCTCCGCTCGCCACACCACAGAAAAATACTCTTTGCTCTTTTCATTTTGCGCGCGCCGGATTTCTTTTTCTCTTAATGAAAAGAGTATTTTTCTGTGGTGTCTTGCAATGAATTGCAAGGTGG
>DIKB01000095.1:0-7618 GCA_002421445.1 Dehalococcoidia bacterium UBA5629
CCCAGGATACCTGATGGAATCGGACGTGTTTCAAACGATCGATATTCGGCATTACCCTTTTATCTATATACTCGTCGGGCGATAGGAAAGTGACTTTGGTATCGGCATCGGCAATGACATTCGTCCATGCGTTCTGCATTACATCGAGAGCTATGTCCCCGAAGTCCATGAGTTCCAGATCTTGAATGTAGAGGATGAGACCTTTATCAGGCGACTCCTGCAAAGCCTGCCGGAGAACAGCTTCATATTCTCCTATAGCTGTCATGCGGTCAATAGGGGCTCGAACATATTTATGATCCCGATATTCTTCGGGAAGTACCCAGTAACGCCCAATGTTATACCCCTGATTTCTCACACCATCTATTTTCCATTTTGTAATAGGACGCCAAATATACTGGGAAACGGGGAAATGACGCGGCAAGGCAATAATGTCCTGCCCGATAAGGAATGGCTCATACTTTTCATTGAGTTCGCCGTCAGCCTGATAGTTAGTTTTATCGTGGTCGAAATTGGGGAATATGACCCATTTGATACCGCTGTTTTTTAAAGCGCCGAGCTTGTTTGCATCCAATGATCCTTCGGTCGGAAAAAGTCCGGGATATTTGGGCTGTGGTACTTTCAATATATCGTGAATATGTTCACGATTAAGGCGAATCTCATCCTCTATTTCAGGTTCGGTCAGTAAGGCTATATGCGTATGATGGGCATAGCCGTACACGGGGTAGATCAGTTTGGCATTGTAGGCCTTTTTTAGTTCGCTCAACGTTTCGGGCATGAGATCGGTCATTTGATTCAGCAGTTCATTCGTGATCTCCAGCGCCACGGGACTTTGCATTTTCCATGCAAAGTTGATTAACTCCATATAAATGTCACGGCCTTCCGCTCTACGTCTCAGAAGCCAGTTTTCGTCTTTTAATGCCTGCTTCAAGTAGACGTCATCGATATTTTCAAGTATTTTTTGCGGAAGCTCCCATGTTGGTTCATGAGCGTGAAAAGCCAGGATAACATATACTTCCTTCACGTAGTCTCCTATGTTTGACCAAACGTTAGTTCAGAGCTTACCATGCCATGCTCATTCAAGTATTGCTGTTTTATTTCTCGCGCTTTGCCACTTTCCTGCCAGTTTCTGGCAGTTGCTATCAGAGAATTGAAAATTGTATTTACTTCCGTCAGCTTATCTGGCGGTAAACACTCATGCATGGTCTGAGCAGCTTCATAGAGTTTTCTAGCTCCAGCTTCGATCATGCCGGTGTCCCACCAGGGGCGACAGCTGGCCCACCAGTATTGACAGCTATGAAGCCCTTCGTCTAAAAGCAGGCGGGCAGTCGCATAACACTTTGAGTTCTCCGGCAGTTGATGAACGAGCTTTATGGTTAAATCAGTCAGTTGCCACTGTATTTTATGAAGCTCATGACCAGGATATGCCCATTGAGGGTATGGGATACCCCGGTCCATTTCATCTTCCCAGGTGCTCCAGGATGATGGCAACGGGGAAACGCTTTCTCTGGCAGAAAACAGTCGATAGAGTTCCGAGACGGTACAGGTCTGAGGATTTCCATCGTCGAAAATTTCCTGAAGCAATTTTTCCTGTCCCGGCCTGTGATGTCCGTAGATTTCACCATCGGTTCCGGTCAGCAGGTAACAATGTTTGCCAGTCCTGCCTGCCAGTGCCCTGGTAAATGCTCGTTTATCGGGATATGTCCCATATGTCAATCCGGCGCTGAACGGGCGCTCCTTAAAAAAGACACTGAAATCTTTCAGTCCGCTGATCCGGTAGATAGTATCATCTTTTGCTATTCCCACTTTACCCTGGCAGGCGATCTCATCCACAATAATCCAGGAGAACCCGAATTCTGCAACGATCTTCGCTACGTCGAAGTTGTAGCACATTTCAGGAGGGAAGAATCCGGTGGGGTTATAGATATCGCCGAAATAGCGCCTGTTTATTTTCGTATTCAATTCTATCTGTCTTCTTATCTCACCTTCCGGAATAAGAGGTAAGATCGGGTGGTACATGGCGCTTCCCGTAAATTCAATCTGTCCCCTTTCTGCCAGTCGGCCCAGCCCTTCAATGACATTCGAATATCCGTAACGGGCAAGCTGTTCAGTAAGAATAGCGCTGATGTTCAATGTTATTTTGCCCTTTTTAGAATGTTCCAGAACTGAGACAAGATTTTTATAACATTCCCCTGTTACCTTGCGAACGATCTCCTCAGTTTGAGTCGGGGGCTGATAGATATGTAAAAAATTTGCCCAATACATATATGACGAACTCCTTGTGTCTAGACTAGCTTGACTGCAACTAGAGATAAATCACATCATCGGGATGATAAAGAGATAAAAACAGAAGCAGATAGTCTCTAACATGACGGGTTATCAGAAAATTTTGCTTTACGTGCTGGTGTCCGTTTTGCCCGAGCCAATTGGCGTATTCCCGATTGATTAACAATTGTCTGATGGAATAAGCCGCTCCTTCAATGCTGTGGCATAATAGACCGGTAAATTTGTGTTTTACCTGGAGCGTGATGCCGCCGACGCCGGTAGCAACGACCGGTTTCTTTTTCCAGAGTGCTTCGCTAACGGTGAGTCCGAACCCTTCCTTAATTGATTTCTGCAAGATTACCGTTGCTGCTCGCTGGAGCGCATTAATTTCAATATCGCTTCCGGGTGGGATCAACAGGACATGGATATCGGGATTTCCCGAGGCACGCTCTTTTACTTCTTTGAGAACCTCTTCGGATTCAGGGTCATCGGTGGCAGTCCCTCCTGCCAGCACTAGCTGGCAATCGATATTTTTCCTCACCATTTCAAAGGCAGCAATCACGCCGACCGGATCTTTGAGACGATCAAATCGGGAAACCTGCAGGATCATTGGTTTTTCCTGATATAATCCGTATTTGGACAGAACAGCATTGATTGTTTCAATTGGCAACTCTTTATTTTTATCGCTCAGAGGATCGATTGACGGTGAAATTAAAAACTGGGGTATTGAAAGCTGCCGGGCAAAATTGGGAGCTGAAAAAACCGCAGCGTCATAATGAACGATAAATTTGTGGAGAAAATTCCATACAGTTTCGTCGGGAGATGAAATATCGATGTGACATCTCCATGCCCACTTTCGTCCTATAGTTTCCTTTTGGGCAATAAGCGCTATTGGCTGCGGGTCGTGGACAAAGATGATATCACCGTATAACTTGATCTGTTCGGCATTTTTCTGAGTTGTCTCTATAAATAAATCAAAATCAGAGGCAGTAATATTTTCGTGTATTCCATGGATTGCATTATGGAATTTTTTTGTTACAGAGAAAAAATCATTGTTTCCCTGAATTACATCCCATCTCATATCAACACCGAGCTGATTCACCAGAGGCACCATATGGTCCAGTATTTCCGCTACTCCACCGCCGATATAGGTTGAATTGATATTTTGAATGACTTTGTTGTTCAGCCTATCGCCAAGCAATCTCAGCTCTTCGATATAGCTTCTACCGACAATCGGCTCATAATCCTGAATTTTGGATTTTGATTGTTTGTTAGAATTTTCTTGCATAATTCTTCCTATCTCGTGTGTGTTTCCACGATTTCGATAATGTTAGCCCTTAGACTTTCCAGCGTATATGTATAGGGGTCCAGACGTGCAATTTTACCGGCCAGGTCTTTATCTCCCAGACAGTCTTCAATCCAGACGGAAAAATCATTGGAACTTTTCTTAAGCCGTAGTCTCGCTTCGAAAATGTGATAGAAAATGGAATCGATAGTTATTTTCTTCATCACCTCGATGAATTCTCTCAGATCATGTGCTATGTAAGCCGTTGGCAATATTACAATCTTGGAACGGATAAAATGGAAGGCCTCTCCCTCTATGGCTACCCTGTCATCAGGGTTATGTGCCATATAATCGGTGATGACACCGACCAGCCGCATTTTCAAAGCGTCCAGTGATGGATAATCGAAGGCATCTATACTGGCCAACCTCTCTCCGAGTATCTCATGTCCCAGGCTATCGCTTACCCACAGAGCAAAGTCATTAGCCGGTTCCGGTGTTAAATAATGGTGTTCTTCCAAAAAGCTGTGTGTATGATAATAGATAATTGAGTCGGACGCTTCCTTCATTATTTCGGCCAGTTCCTGTAGGTTAGTGGCCTTGAGGCCGGTCAATTGTTTGAAGGTGAGACGGGTATAGAAACGAAAAGGAGATGATGCTTTCTTGAGGGGATGGCCATAATTGATTATTCTTGTCCTGGACAGAATAGTATTGGGAATAATGGTACAATTCCCTTCCAGCGTCTTAATCTCCGTGTTTCTCCAGTTCAGAGCAGTTATATAACCCGATTCTCCGTTCTCGGTTTGTATGAAATCTCCTTTTTTTATCTGCTCGCTCCATGCGATATGCGCCCCGTAGAACAGACTGGGAAGCGTATCTCTCAGAGCAAAAATTGCGATAAGCAGTCCGGCGGCTAATACAAGAATAATGGGGGTCGTCGGCATCCCCCAGATATCAAGCACTATCAGCAATCCAACGACGATAACCGTTGTTCTGACAACATTAACCAGTAATGGTATTTGCGCACGGAACAGCTCTCTTTTCGTTAAATAGAACCTGATTAATTTTTCGCTCAGAGTAATCATAACCAGCATAATCGATACTACGAATAATGTGGATATTACTCTTCCGGCGACTAATTTATACTCCGGATCGAGAACGGAGACATACACCGCCAGATATATTCCCAGCAGAATGAACCAGAGAAGAAACGGATTGCGGAACGTTTCGATGACTAATTGGGTACCTGCCCATTTACTTTTTGCCGTCCATCTCCTGAAGACATCAAACGCTTTTCTCCTCAGCCATAAGCCGACGATATACGCAGTGAGAAACGTTAAAACCGGTATTATTATCAGAAGCCAGTTATTGAGTAACCATTGCATCAATTCAGCCATTGAAACCCTTCCTTAGATTTAATCTCCAAAGCCGATACAGCGTATGTTTCACGGGCACAACTGAATATATCACATAAAGAGCCTGTCGGTAATTTTATTTCTCATATCTCTGGCGGCAACAAGCTTGTGGTAATAATCTGTTTTAATCTGTGTACTCGTTCCGCTGAGGTTAATTGACCGGTAAGCATTGACAATGACACGCCACTGCTCAATAAGCCCCATGTGTATTAAGTTTATGTCCCACATCGGTCTCCGGCTTGCCCACCAGAACTGGCAGCTGTGTAATGCTCTGTCCAGCAAGCCCCTTGCAATGAGTGCAGACTTCCTGCTCTCGTCATTATCACTATCTTTCAGCGCTCTGCTGACGATATCGATACAAATACCGATATGCTCCCATTGCAAACGATGGATTTCATTTTCTTTATCCTGCCACAGAGGGAAAGGATTACCTGTATTTAGATCGTCCCTGTCTGTACTCCATGATGAAGCAATAGGCTCTACGGGATCTCCTGTCGGAAATGCGTCCAATAATTCACTTATGGTTACAGCTCGAACCTCATTGGTTAAGTCTCCATTTGCCAGTAGCATATTTTCCCGTCTTGCCAGAGGTGTAATTTGTTTGTACGTGTCAAAAGTATGTATCGTCGGTTGAATTTCCTCATAAACTTCCGCTAAGAATAATTTCTCCCAGTGCTGTATGTGGTGTCCGTATGTCTCCGCATCCATAGCAGTAACGACGTAGATGTTTTCTTTGCCTTGTTTAAGCTGCTTTAAATTTTGCAAAAATTCTGCCGGGCTTATTTCCTGAAAGCTGATTTTATTACTGATTATATTATCTCTGAAAAAAACTCTGAGCAGTTTTTGCCCGCGACGTATGGAGTGAATTTCGTCAAGCGGCCATTGCGTTTGACAGGCGATACCGCTCACGATAATCCACTTGTATCCTGAATCTATGATTGACTCCGCTATATCAGGTGAATAGCACAATTCCGGAGGAAAAAAACCGGATGGTTGATATGCATCGCCGAAAAAATGCTTGTTCGTTACATTATTGAGACGTATCTGTCTTTCGCTCTCTTCTTTTGGGATTAAAGGGAAAATGGGATGATATTTGCCGCTGCCGGTAAACTCAATTTGGCCTCTTTCCGCAAGCTCTTTGAGTCCTTCAATGACATCGTTGTGTCCGCACTCATAGAGCATTTCGGTAAGGACGCCATTGATATTAACTGTCGCTTTAGCGTAACGATGCTGACGAAAGACATCAATGAGAGGCCGATATGATTCATCACAGATCTTTCGAAGTACTTCAGGGCGTTGTGTCGGCGGCTGATAAAAGTGTAGGAGCTGTGCCCAGTGAATCATCATCTGTCCTCCGTAATTTTTTTACGCATTTTCTGTAAAACTTTTTTGTAAGC
Organism: Dehalococcoidia bacterium UBA5629; assembly: GCA_002421445.1. Lineage (GTDB taxonomy): Bacteria > Chloroflexota > Dehalococcoidia > GIF9 > UBA5629 > UBA5629. The sequence goes on from DIKB01000095.1 coordinate 6,357, forward strand.
CTTCTCGTATTTCAAAGCTGAAGTCCGCCATGAGAAATCGATGTTCATGACTCTCTGCATTGCCTTTCCCCAAGCCTCTTTTTTATTGTTATAGGCATACAGCGCATCTTGCACCGCGAATAACAGGGCTTTCGGATCATAATCGCAGAAGACAAACCCGCTGCCTTCGCTGAGATCAGATGTCAATGATGGTACAGTATCAATCAATCCCCCCGTATGACGCACTACCGGCAATGCTCCGTAGCGCATAGCAATAAGCTGTCCAAGCCCGCACGGTTCAAAGTGCGATGGCATGAGGAATAGATCGCATCCTCCATAGATGAGATGAGCTAGTGGATTATCAAAATCTGTAAACGTTGCTAATTGTCCCGGGTATTTAGATTCGAAGCGATTTAACATACGTTCATAACGCTTTGCCCCATGTCCCAGAATAGCGATTTGCGCTTTCCCGTCTTTCAAAATGCCATCAACAGCTTTCTCAAATATATCGAATCCCTTCTGTTCTTCCAATCGCTGCACCATGCCGATCAGTGGAATAGTCGGATATTCTGCTAAACGGCCTCTAGTTTGGACGGCAATTTTGTTTTTAAGCCTGTTTTTTAACGTTGAAGGAGAATAATTCGCTCGAAGATGGGAATCTTTTCCCGGATTGTATTCCTCGTAATCGATGCCGTTAACAATACCCAGGAGGGATCGCTTTCGATACTGTAATAGAGATTCAAGCCCATTCCCGTGATCTGTGGCAAGGATTTCTTTGGCATATGTCTCACTTACTGTGGTGATTAGATCAGCCCATAAAATCCCCTGACTTAAGAAGTTACCCGGCGGATGGGGGGCACCTTTCGGTGTTTTGGTTAGCATTTTCTTGAGATCGCGGGATATGCCGAGAGCCTTTTCAAATCCTCCTTGATACGCCAGATTGTGAATTGTAAATATCGTACCATAAGAGTGTCCGATCGTTTTCAGCCACATGACAACTAATGCTGTATGCCAGTCATGACAATGAATAATCTCTGGCTGCCATTCAAGCTGCGGTATTAGCTCAACAGCAGCTTTCGAAAAATAGTAATAGCGTTCAATATCATTATCTCCATATATTTCACTGCCGCCAAAATAATCCGGATGTTCTATGAAATATACCGGTATGTTATTTTTAAGGCCTGTCGCATACAGGTAGCTCGCACCGGTTTTACTCGAAAGACGGTGTTCGAACTTAGTTTTCTTTGCATTCGAATACTGATCGAGATCAATGCTGCCGTACC
>DIKB01000095.1:7664-10091 GCA_002421445.1 Dehalococcoidia bacterium UBA5629
GACAACATCGGCCAATCCCCCCACTTTGGCATAGGGCGCTGCTTCCGCTGCAACAAAAAGAATCCTCATCCCGATACAGAGCGCTCCCTGTTTTTGAAAATGCGATAATCTATTGTCGGGAAAACTTTATCAGTTTCCCGGAATTGTCGAAGTAAATCCTCTGATGAAGAATCATTTTGCCCGGATTCGACGATATGAACGAGTTTATAAAATCTTCCTGCGTGACCTTCATAATGATCCGGATCTGAATAATATCCGAAACGTGCTATAGCATATTCTTTAGCCTGCCCGGTTGTTATCAGGAAAGCCCAATCGCTGGATTGCAAAAGAAGCAATTCCCTGGCTGCCTGATTGAGAACTTGTTCTAAAAATCCTGTGGCATGAGGATATGCTTCGGTTAACTGTTCCATCTTCATTGCAGCAGATTGAATGATGGGCAGCATCCAATAATTATCCGCGTTTTCCCAGACAAAGTGTCCCCCATTCATCCCCCAGGAGCTTTCCGGAAGAGATACAGTCTCTTGCGGGGGGTGTTGTGCGATAAATTCATGCGCAGTGGTCAACTCCACTACTTCGCTCCGGGCCAGTATCAGTAGAACTTGCTTTAACCAGTCCACCCCTTCAAACCACCAATGCCCGAATAACTCGGTATCATACGCTGAAGAAACTATGCCGAATTTTCCATTTGTCTGATAATAGTCAAGAAGAAGGGATTCAACAAGCCCTGCATAGTGTTTGCTGTGCTCCTCGACACGTTTGGTAGCCCAGTATGGATCATAGTGATCCTTAAGCGCCAGATCAACGTTAAGCCCTGTTACTTTCCAATATTGCAGCCCTGAGATTCCATCTCTTTTGTGGAATTCCCGGTAATTGAAGTCGCCGGGATAGCCCCACTCTGCCGACCAAACCTGCCTGCTTGTCTGATTGTTTCTACCTATAACAGCTATATCGGGAGAATTAACCCAGTATGGGAGATATGTTGTCTTCTGTGTTGATTCGCCATAGGGGACAAAAGGTAGAACGTAACGTTTCGGTATATTGCTATAGGGTCCGAGAACCTGTTCTTGCGCCTTGCCGATGGGCTGTCCTCCTTCTATTGTATGTGTCTCTGCAAAAAAACAGTTGATGCCCATCTGTGATAGATAATATTCCAGTCCCGGCTTAAGGTATCTTTTGCCTGTAGTTTCCGTATAATAGGAGGGACGATAGCCGCATTCAGGCAGCCAGAATGATTTGGGGTTTGACTTAAAGTGATGTCTATAGGTCTCAATTCCGGTTAGTATTTGAGCATAGATGGAAGAGTCCCTTTCCAGCAGTGGCAAATATGCATGAGTCGCAGCGCTGGTGGCTATCTCAAGGTACCCTTCATCCTGTAGCTTTTTAAACGCTAAGATTATATCTTTGTGAAATCTGTTTCTGAAAGCTTCAAGTATCTGCTGATATCTGTCCAGATAAAAACGAGCCAGATAGAGGAGATGTCCTTCTCCCGCCTTTTCAAAACGACAGACATCGGACTGTGCACGATTTACTTTATCAACCAGATATTCTTCTATGTGGTCGATGACCAGGGAATCGCTCAGTTGTTCCATAAGCACCGGGGTAATGTCTAACGTCAGCTTGAAAGGACAGTTTTCCTCTTTGAGATCATACAACGCTATGAGTAACGGTATATAAGTGCCGAGCACTGCTTCATGAATCCATTCTTCTCCGTGCGGCCAGCGGCCGGCACTACGACAATACGGAATATGCGCATGCAAAACAAAGGCGAACGCCCCAATTTTCATGATGCTTTATTATGTCTCCTCTTTATTACAATGATTTTATGACATGTCGCTTGGGGACGACAACAATACCCGCTTCTGAGATCGTGCAGCCCTGTTGTTTATCTTTTTCCGCATCGAATCCAAGCGATGCTCCCGATTCAATACAAACGTCCTTATCAATAATAGCTCTTCTGATATGCACATGCGGTTCGATGACCACATCATCAAAAATTACTGCATCCTCGATTACAGATCCTCTTTCAACTATGACATTCGGTGATAGAACAGACCGTCTGACAGCTCCAGCACTGATAATACAACCTTTGGAGATAATTGATTCTGTTGCGCTGCCGCCCAGAACAAATTTGGAAGGCGGAGAGTTTCTTTCATATGTCCTTAAAGGCCATTTGATTCCATAGAGATTGAAATCAGGTTCAACACCTATAAGGTCCATATTAGCTTCATAATAAGAATCGATGGTGCCGACATCTCTCCAGTAGGAAGAATCGCGTGTTCTTTTGGTCAGAACCGACTCTCTCTTCCCTTCTTTGTACTGTACAATAAAATCCTCGATTTTGTTACCCTTCTCAAAGTCATAGACGAATACAGCCCGATTCTTTTCGATCATCTGAGGAATTATATTTTTGCCGAAATCGTCTCCTGC
>DIKB01000106.1 GCA_002421445.1 Dehalococcoidia bacterium UBA5629
CGATATTCATACCGGCATCGAGCGTGCTGATGAACTTCTCTTCCTCGGACTTCAGCACCTCTTTGATTTGTTTCGCATTCGTACCAAGCTCCGGATAAACGCTGCCCATCAGGGCGATAACGACATCGGCTGTCGTGCTCAAGAACGGATAATTGATATCGAGCTTCCTGCCGAAGAAGCAGGCGCGCCGCAGCAGACGTCGATACACATAGCCTCTGCCTTCATTCGACGGCAGAACGCCATCGGCAGTCAGGAAGGTCAATCCCCTGCTATGCTCGGCAACGATCCGTATCGCCAGATCAACCGTTTCATCATCGCCGTATTTTTTCTTCGATAATGTACCTATCTCATCGATCAGCGGGCGAAAGATATCCGTCTCATAAACGGAAGATTTGCCCTGCATCACGGTCACCACACGTTCCAGACCCATGCCGGTATCGATGTTCGGCTTCGGCAGCAGCGTGCGAGAGCCATCGGAAGCCTGATTATACTGTGTGAACACCAGGTTCCAGATCTCTGAGAAACGTCCGCAGCCGCAATCCGGTCTGCATTCGGGCTTACCGCAGCCGGCTTTCTCGCCGAAATCGTAGTGTATCTCACTGCATGGTCCGCACGGACCGGAATCGCCGGCGGGACCCCAGAAGTTATCTTTCGCTCCCAGCCTTACAATCCTGTTAGCAGGAACGTTAATCTCCCGCCAGTAGTTAAATGCCTCATCGTCATCGAGATAGATCGTCACCCAGAGACGCTCAGGCGGGATATGCAGACGCCTTGTCACAAACTCCCAGCCCCAGGCAATGGCTTCCTTCTTAAAATAATCGCCGATGCTAAAGTTACCCAGCATCTCAAAAAAGGTCAGGTGCCTGGAATCGCCCACCGAATCAACATCCGTCGTCCGGAAACATTTCTGACAGGAGGCAAGACGATGATTGGGCGGCTCCGCCAGACCGAGGAAATATGGTTTAAACTGTACCATGCCCGCCGTCGTAAACAGCAGAGTCGGATCGCCATAGGGAACCAACGGCGAGCTCGGTATGACAGAGTGTCCTTTCTCCTCGAAGTATTTAAGATATTCGCTGCGGATGTCGTGACTGGTCATGAATTTCATTCTAAAAATTTTAGTGTACCCATCCGTATCTGTCAATTCGGACAGCGATCAGTGCTCTGTTTCTATCTATGTCAGTTAAAAATATAATCGAACAAAACACGTGCGAGAGTAAGCTGCTAATTGTTTTTTTATTCACACTCAGAACGAGACTGAAACAGATCATATACTATTGTACGAAACGTCTTGTCACCCCGAAGAGCTGAAACCCTGAGCCGAACGGAGCGGTGCACTGAGCCTGTTCATCGAGCGGAGTCGAGATGGCAGTCGAAGCGTACGTTCGCCGAGTAGCTGCATAGCAGCGTATCGAGGCGCAGGCGGAGGACTTCATCTGGTGGCAGGTAAGCTCACCCACTTCAGTCGCATACCGAATGAGTGGGTTCTGGACAATTCCGCACTCACTGCCGATAGTCATGGATTATAATTCAAACAAATCTTCGATGAGTTTTTGCTTCTCCATTTCGAGATAAAGGGCGAGGTCGTTAAAAATGCTGCTTAAAGTGCCGACTTTCAGCGGCTTATGGCGAGGAATAGTAACGTGATGCTCTGTACCTTTGAAGGTGGAGGTTAGCCTGATATGGCTACCTGTCTGGCGGGTCACCCGATAACCATATTTGCCCAAGAGAGCGGCTAGCTCGTCACCACCTACATCCCTGGGCAATTTCATGCGGCAATTACCTCGTCCTTGACCAGATGAAGGCGGATAAGAGGGGGCTTTTCTGACGGCTTGAAGTGGCAGTGGACAGCATCTTGCACCATTATCTTCAGTTCCTCGAAGGTATTACCCTCGGTGAAAATAGAATAGCCCAGGGCTTTAGCCTGAAAACCGCCTTCGGCTGCTTCCTCTACTAAGAAAATAATCTCTTTTTCCATCCCGTTAATCCTCTACTGTGCATCAGGTTCTTTTTAACTATTTACCTTTCATTAGCAATTGTAGCATAGTTGGATAGAGGGATTGAAACAATAAGTTATTCAGGGAGTTATCACTTTACTTTTCTACTTCCTCTATCCTGACTTGAGTCTCTTGCGTTGACTTTCCGATAATTCTTTATAATTATCAGGGGTGGATATCTTTGTGCCGCTTTTACTTTCCAAATCACGTCGAGCATTCCCGGCAACAGTCCCACCTTCAACAGCAGCTTTCTTATTATCAGGAAAGCCCCGCACATCTTTTTTTCTGGCAATCTCAGTCGTTGATGCCTCTCCCAGCATAGAGAAGATCAATTCAAGATCGGTCATATGACCACGAAGATTTCGGTTAATTCATCACGGACGGCAATGCCCCGCATACGCTTTTCTATCCAGTCATCTGAATACCCTTTCTGCTTATAAATCTCACGCATCCGTTTTGCAGCGAGCTCCGGATTTTCGATCTCCTCAAGCCGTTCATATCCCACTTTTGCCAGCCAGCGTTTAAATGGTTCAGCTTTGGGTGACGGCACAGATTGAATTAATCTAAGCAATTGTTCAGCATCAGCTATATCCGTCATCCTCATTTTGCCGTCAGCCGCTTCCATTCTCAAACCGTGACAATTTGTCACAGTTTCGTTCCCCTCTTTCTTTAATCTTTCTTTCAGTTTTCGCCAATATGCTCCAGGATTAACACTATCGGTAAGGATTGAGATTACATCGATTATGGCAAAATACCACTTCTGGTCAGATTCGTCCCAGACACGACGCACTTTTTTCGATTCAAATAAAATTATATTGCTCATGGTAGCTCCCGTTCTGAATATTTCATGCAATATTTTATACGAGTTAAAAAATTTCAACCGATCAGTGCTACACAGGAGAATATATTGCAACAGGAATCTCAGTGGCAACAGCTTATATTGACAGCGAGAAAGCCCTCGGCTTTTTTGCCATTCGGATCGCTCACGATGACCTTGATAAGACTGTTGCCGTACTGGCCGAATGTCTGCCAGTTCGCTTCACGCCCCTGCCCATCGATCTTGCCGATGGTCGCCGTCCAGGCGTATGTCAGCTTCGTCCAGTCGACAACGTTGACTGTACACCGAATAAGGTAATTCTTCCATTTGCTGGCTTCAATTTTGTTTGGGCAGTCCAGACACTCCATGCTGACAACGGCAAGCTCTTCAGCCAGAGTCCCGACAACGGTAATGCGTGCGGACTCCTGCGCCGTATTCCCTTTTTCATCTTTAACGACTACAGTAATCGTATATTCCCCAAGCTCCTTCGGAGATATCCAGATGACATCGGTTCCACTTCCCTGAATTACACCGCCTGTCGCCGACCATGCATAGGTGAGAATGCCAGCAGCAAAGGCATTGCAGTAAAGAGGTGTATTAAACAGCGGCATAACCTCCTTCGGCACTTCGATGGAACGGATGACGGGAGCCTTATCCCCGTCAGGAGCGCAGCCGCCTCCTGATGTATTCAAAACAAGCAAAACAGCGGTAACACAAAGGGTGATATATAGTTTGTATACTCTCATATCAATAGTATAATGCTTTGACAATATTTTAGCTTCTGAATTAACTATGATTCCTTAAAAAAACGGCGCTTAAAGTATAGCGCAACGTTGACCAGACTGATAAGCACCGGCACCTCAACGAGAGGCCCGATGACCGCGGCAAACGCCTGCCCTGAATTGATGCCGAATACCGCTACTGCCACAGCAATTGCAAGCTCGAAGTTATTGCTGGAAGCAGTGAACGCAATCGTCGCCGTTTTGGAGTAATCGGCTCCGATCCATTTGCCCATGTAAAATGAGATCAGGAACATAATAACGAAGTAAATGAACAGCGGTATCGCAATGTGGAGAACATCGAGCGGCAACTGGATAATGATCTCCCCTTTCAGCGAGAACATAACAAGGATGGTGAATAGCAGTGCAGCCAGTGTAATCGGGCTGATCTTCGAAATGAATTTCGTCTCATACCACTGTTTCCCCTGCGCTTTCAAAAGCGCGCTTAATTCTCCGTAAATATCCGACAGTCGGCCTCCTTTTTATCAAATAATGGTGGCTGCATATTCAAGCTCATATGAGGACGATGATAATGATATCTTTGTAGAAATGATTCTACCATTTCTGTGCATTCTTGTAATTGATCAGTTCTATATTTTGACCATCCCAGACATTCCTTTCTCACAGTTCGATTAAAACTTTCGATATATGCCTGCTCATTTTTACGATAAGGCCTGGCAATCCTGTGTCGGTCGCAATATCCATGAACATGGTTGAGAAAGTCAGCTTTAAATTCCGGGCCGCCATCAGTTTGAATGAGGTGTACATGTCCATGAAAGCGACGGTTCATACTTTGTGATAGAAATTGAAAACCATATCTGGCTGTAAGTTCTGGAGCCAGAAAAACATCGGCCTCTCTGGTAAAAATATCAATCGCCGTGAATGCGAATATATCCCCAAAATCTATGGTATCCATCTGAACTACCTGTCCGGGCATTGATGCTTTGGGAACAAATCCCCGCTCTTTATTCTTTTTCCATTTGGATCGAATTATGTATTTCTCCTTTAAAATTTCGTAAATTTTGGGGACCGAGACATGAATTCCATGTTCGCGTTCGAGAAAATATTGAATCTTTTGCCCGCAGCAAGCAAATTCCCGTTCTCTGATGTTCCACACTAATCGCTTGGTTATCGGATCTACCTGTCTTCTTTTTCTCTCGCCTTTCTTTGCTTGTTCATATCTATCTACGTATGATAATAACCCCTGCTTTTCTATGTTTTTGATCCAAATATGGATTGTTTCACGATTTTTGCCTAATCTACTGGCTATATGTGATTTTGGAATTCCTTGCTCATAAAGTTCCCAACATAGTGTTATTACTGTACTATTTCGCATGTCCATGATTGTACATGGACTGTCGGATTTCTACGGAAACAATGCG
>DIKB01000048.1:0-6226 GCA_002421445.1 Dehalococcoidia bacterium UBA5629
GAATCACTCAGCCCTATAGAAATATTAATAGCTATACGCTTTTTCGATTATAACGTTTGTCTTTAGCCATACTTGGTGATAGCATATCTTTGTGAAAGTCGGAGCATTTTTACTCGATGAACCACTGCCTGAACTTGTAGAACCACACGCGCTCTGTGTTCTGCGGCCATGGATCGATGTCGGCGAGGTACGATTACTCGCCCCCTGCACACCATCGAAAATAGTCTGCCTCGGACTCAATTACCGCAGCCATGCCGAGGAATTCAAGCTGACGATCCCAGCGGATCAAAAGCGGCGATATTGTCGAGATCACCATCGAGAAGATCGGCACCCTGCTGCTATCGAGATGGCCGCCACGGGATAGCTCACGGCTCGATACCTGCAGATGAATATCTTACCATAAATTCTTAATCGGTCTTTCGGAGCAACTGATATTGTCAACCTCTAATTCTATAGAGGTTGACAATATCGCTATTCAGAGATATAATTCGTCTCCAATGCGAGAATCAATACTCCGGATACTACAACAGGAGGGGCACATCTCAGGAGAAACCCTGGGTCACAGATTGGGTATTTCACGAACAGCAGTCTGGAAACATGTTAACACACTCCGGCGGATGGGATATGAGATCAGTTCCTCGCCACGTTCCGGATATTTTTTCATCAGGAGCCCGGACCTTCTCCTTCCTGACGAGATCAATTGTGGTTTGAGCACATCTTTCATGGGCAGACATATCCTCTATTCCACTGAGGTAACCTCGACACAGGATGTTGCGGAGCAGGCTGCCAGACGCGGTGACAGGGAGGGCACGGTAGCAATAGCGGAGAGACAAACCAGAGGCAGGGGCAGAAAAGGAAGACAATGGGTGTCCCCTGTGAATGACGGCATTTACCTCTCTGCCGTGCTGAGGCCACCACTGCCACCCGAACGCGCTCTCCAGATACCGCTCATTGCAGGTGTGGCTGCGGCACGTGCTATTAAAGCGAAAACACAGGTCGTACCTGCTCTCAAATGGCCTAACGATATCATGCTGAACGGGAAAAAGGCCGGAGGCATCCTCACCGAGATGAGCAGCGACATCGATGAGGTGCACCACGTTATCCTGGGTATCGGGTTAAATGTGAATGTCCTGAAATCACATCTCCCGGCGCCGTTGCAAAAAACGGCCACCTCGTTGATTGATGTATGCGGGCGACGCATATCAAGAGTAAAACTGGTGCAATGTTTCCTCGCCGAACTGGAAAGCATTTATCGCGAATTTCTTACCTTCGGTTTCGGTTCGATACGCGAAGAATGGCTATCATTCAGCAATACCATCGGTTCCGAAGTCAGAGTCGTCTCCGGTTCCGATACGATCGAGGGAATGGCTCTAGATATTGATAAAGACGGTTTTCTGCTGGTTAAAGAACCAGGCGGGCATGTCGCGAAAATCGTGAGCGGCGATGTATTTCCCCCCACCGACAGATAGGAGCGCAGATCATGATCTACATCACTATTATTGCCATCTACTTTCTCATTGTGCTTAGCATCGGCGTATATGTGCGGCGGAAGGCACGTGGTGCTGATGGCTTCTTTGTAGCGGGAAGAAGAGGCAATACCTTTTTCATTACAGGATCGCTGGTAGCAACGATAATCGGAGCCTCGGCAACTGTGGGAATGGCAGGGCTGGGATATAGCCGCGGGCTGACCGGCGCCTGGTGGATACTTGTCGGCAGCATTGGCCTGGTTTTTCTCGGCATTTTTTTCGCCGGTAAAGTCCGCAATATGGCTTTGTACACGCTTCCGGAGCTTGCCGAGAAACAGTATGATAAACGGGTGGGCATCCTCACCTCGGTTCTGATCATAATAGCGTGGATAGGCGTCATCGCCGGTCAGATACTGGCAACGGGAAAAATCCTCAGTGTGATTGGAATAGGCGATCCCACCCTCTGGATGATAGTCTTTACCGCTGTCTTCGTCATTTATACCCTGATAGGAGGGCAATACGCAGATATCGGTACAAATGTGGTACAGGCGGCAATAATTATCATAGGCGTTATCGTCGGGATGCTACTGGTGCTGCCGTCAGTCGGAGGCATCGATGGCCTTAAAAGCACTTTGCCAGCCGATAGATTTGCCTTTCCTCTCAGCACTCAATTTGATGTCATGGATTTACTCTCTTATCTATTAATCATCGGGCTCACATACGTTGTCGGGCCTGATATGTATTCACGCATTTTCTGCGCGCGTGATGCAAAAAGCGCCAGAAATGCCGTGCTGTGGGCTGCTCTCATCATCGCACCTCTTGCATTCTGCATCACAGTGATCGGCATGGAAGCAGCCGTTCTTTTCCCGCAGATATCGCCTGAACAAGCATTCCCCTCCATCCTGGTCAACGATGTTCTTCCTCCGATCGTCGGAGGACTCGTGCTGGCAGCGCTGGTCAGTGCCACCATGTCTTCAGCAGACAGTTGTTTGATCAGTACCAGCACTATCCTGACAATTGACATCATCAAGAAATGGAAGCCAACAATCAATGAACGCCAGACTCTTGTCATCGCACGATGGACGATCTTTGCAATCGGATTGTTGTCTCTACTCCTGGCACTGGTGCTGAAAGGAGTCATCAGCGCCCTGTTATTTGCATATACCGTCTATACCTGCGGTGTCATTCTGCCCGTACTTGCGGGCTTCTACAGAAAAAAATTGGGTGTAACTCCGATAGGAGCAATTGCTGCCATACTCGGAGGAGGCACACTGGGCATCATCAGCAAGCTGATGCAGGTCAAATATCTCGATTTTGGCGCACTCCTGTTGAGCGGCGTACTCCTGTTTGCAGTCAGTGCCATCGACAATCGACTCCAGCACCGTAAAGCCGACGCAAAGCCCGCGTCTGATTAAGCTTGATTTCTTTAGCTCACAGATACCTTACGCTTCAGTCCGTGAGACTATAACAGGCCTTAAAGTCTGACTCGTTTTTCACTTTGCGTTCACCTGGTGTATAATCACTTTGTTTTATATTCTAAAATTCTTGTTAAAATACTATGGTGTGAGAACATGACTAAACAAACTGTTTTTTTTAAAATAACGCTATGGCTCTTGCTGCTTACCTGTAGCAGTGCAGTATTTATATCCTGTGACAGCCCGGAGGTAAAACATCAGAAACAAGCCAATTCATATTACGATCAAGGGCTATGGGATAACGCCATCGTTGAATATGGCGAAGTGCTGAAACTCGCTCCTAACAATACAGAGGCGCTGGTCAACCGCGGATCCGCTTATTCTGAGAAGGGAGAGTTCGATCTGGCAATAGCTGACTGTACAAAAGCAATAGAGATAGACGCTGAAAATATTTTCGCATACTATAATCGAAGCATCGCCTTTCTGCGCCGCGGCGATTCATACAAAGCCCAGCCCAATGACAAATTGGCAAAAGCGGACTGGGAACAGGCTATCAAAGACTGCTCCCAGATCATTGATTCCGGACTTGAGAACTCGTTCGTGCTTCTGCATCGTGGTCTCGCATATCAAAACCTGAAAAATTACGAAGCTGCCGCGGATGACTTTAATAGAGCCATGACTACCTCAACCAACGAAATATTTATTCAGCGTGTAAAGGCTTCACTGGATCAGTTAAAGCAAGAACAGGCAGGCACGCAAAAGTAATACTCGCACTCCGATTCATACCATCTCGAGTAGTGAACTCTTGCTTTACACGGATCGTATATGAACAACATCAAAGCGATTTTCAAGCATACATGGCCTCTCTTAGTCATTCTTATCCTGGTCATCATCGGCGTTTCAACGCCGAAAGACCCAGCATCAACAACGGCTAACCAGCCGTCTTCGGCGACCACAGCCAGATACACGATGGAACAGGTCATAGAGCTTGCCCGGTCACTCAGCCCCGACTGCCGGCTGCAGATAGCACCAACTTCCGGCGGCTCGTCCTGATGTCAGGACCCTGCCTCTCAGTATGAGACGGCCGAACCTGTTTTCACTGCAACCTATTCGGGAAACGGTATCTGGGATGTCACCAAGAATTGCCCGATCAACCCCACTTTCAGCCGTGCCTGGTCCTTTGATGAAAGCAGTGGAGAATTAATGCTCAAATAGTATGTTAGGTCTGGCCCCTGGCTGATAATGCCATTCCGCGCACGCAGTTGAACAGAAGATCGTATTCTCTGTTATAGTAATCGCGACCGAGTGTATTTAGATAGACGAGATCGCCATCTTTCTTCTTCAGAATATCCAGTATCTCCTCATCTTTTCTGCCTTCTCCGACAGCATCACCGACTATTTTGTACCATTGCAGAGTTTTTTCTCTGATGCGTTGCAGCCGTTCCATAGCATTAGCATAACAGCCGAAATGCGCATAACATATCTTTTCCGGATGCAAAGAGATAAGCTTATCGATTGATGCCAGCGTTATATCCAGTTTAAACGGGGGCGGGGTAGTCACCCTGAAAATATCATTGGCACAGATACCTCCCGCCTCACCGGCGATCAGCAATTTCTCTGCAGCATTGAACAGACTGATATGGTGGGACGCATGTCCTGGAGTAAGATATATCTCCCACCTGTTTCCTTCTCCAAGATCAAGAACCATGCCATCGGTCGCAGAAATTATTCTCTCCGCTGGCACAGGTTCAATAGAACCATATTTCACAGCAAGCTCGCCCAGCGTCTCCAGACTGCCCTGCCATAATCTGGAAGGATCGATAAGGTGGGAACGCCCTCGCGGATGCACGATAAGCTTTGCGTTGGGCATTGCCTTCAAAGCAGTCCCGATTCCACCCGCATGATCGAGATGTATATGAGACACCACGACATAGTCAATATCTTCCAAATTCAACGGCACTTCCAGCAGCGCGGAGAGCAAATTCGGTATACCAACGGTCGGGCCGACATCGACCAGCGCAATTTTATCACCAGACAATAAATACGAGGCGATGAATTTATCAAACCCGGGAATTGGAGGGTTGACATCAATTAGTGCTAATTTCTGTGATAGTCTCTGAATTCTATTCTCCATCATGATACCCCGTTTGTTACAATATTCCGGATCTTATTACATGCGGGCTGTTCTTTTCAACAGCCCCATATCAGACGTTGTTCTTGCCTGTTGAGCAGCTTTTATGGTATCGTCACGCAATGCTGCATGATTTTCACACTCATACGTTTAACAGTGACGGTATTCTATCCCCCGTTGAACTAATACGATACGCAGTTATCAACGGATACGCCACGATCGGTGTCACGGATCATGTTGCCATCGGTTCTCTGGAACGAATTATCAAGGAAGTAACACAGGATTGTGAGCTGGCACGGAAACACTGGGATATCATTGCCATGCCCGGTGTAGAACTCACACATATACCGCCAGAAACAATTGACGATATAGCACGTAAAGCTAAGGAACTTGGCGCCTGGCTTGTTATTGTACACGGTGAAACATCTACCGAGCCTGTTCCAGAAGGCACAAACAGGGCAGCCATCCAGTCTCCTTACGTTGATATTCTGGCTCACCCGGGCTATTTGACATTGGAAGAAGCAAAACTGGCAGTGCAGAACGAAACGTATATCGAGTTGTCAGCCAGAAAGGGTCATTCGGCAACAAACAACCATGTGGCACAGGTCTGCATGACTGCGGGAGCAAAACTCCTGGTCAATTCGGACACTCACAGTGATCTTGATCTACTGACCCCGGCAACAGTAGAAACGATATTGACCAATGCCGGTGTGACGAAGGAACAATTCAATCGCATTTTATCGGAAAATCCAATACAACTGAGAGACAAGATACTGAAAACACGGCTACCTGTTTGAGTTCATCCGCAGCATTTATAATCACTAACACCCCGCAGGACATTCACAATGATTGCATCCTTTTTGTTGCTGTTGTACCGCAAAAACCACATCGGGATGCCATAGGTTACTCTCAGGAACGAATTTCAGAATAGCAATGAATTCACCGGACATAGAATAAGCGCGGCAATAACCGGAATGTATCGCAGCAGTATCACTCACTTGAATCGAGCGGCCGCACTTGACATCCAGCTCTTCTTCGTCACTGAGCAAAATAGCATCCAGGTTATATAAAGGCCCGTCAAAGGGATCAAGTAACTCGCTAAAAGTATCATCCTTAATCGCAGCCTCAACCTGAGAGAGAGAGATTGCGCTTTCTATATCGTATGGACCATACTTCGTGCGCACCAGATTTTTTAAATGGCCTCCACACTTCAG
>DIKB01000048.1:6313-6624 GCA_002421445.1 Dehalococcoidia bacterium UBA5629
CGGGAGATCTCGATATTTCGCGGTTTTATTTCAATCTGCTCTCCGGCACGTGCCAGATCGTAATATCGTCTACCCTGATATTTGAGTGCGCTGTAGATAGGAGGCGTCTGCGCTATGACGCCCTTAAATGAACAAAGCACCCTGCGTATCTCATCTTCGGTGACGTATCCGGGATCAAGGCGTTCGACAATTTTTCCCTCACGATCGAAGGTATCGGTAGTAATGCCAAGTTCAATTTCGGCGCGATACGTCTTTTGGGCATCCATGAGAAAACGGATGATTCTGGTTGCTCTGCCAAAACAGACAGGAAG
>DIKB01000048.1:6702-8772 GCA_002421445.1 Dehalococcoidia bacterium UBA5629
GATATTCAGAATACCGTCAACGGTCATTTCCCGGTACTTCCGGGTTTTTGCTTATTATCCTCGGCTGTAACCTCATCGATTCGCTTCATCACTTCAAACGCACGCTCAATAGAGTCATCGAAATGGAAGGTTATCTCGGGCACCTTCCGCATCGTCATCAAAGGCGCTAATTCACGGCGGAAGAATCCTGTAGCAGCATCCAGCCCTTTCTTTATTTCAGCCTTATCAGCCCTATCTCCCAACACGCTTACAAACACTTTGGCGTATTTGAGATCGCTGGATACGGCAACCTGCGTTATTGAAAGCAGTCCGCTGAGACGTGGATCATTTACCTGTTCGAGAAGGAGCGCACTGATCTCCTTTTGCATGAGGCTACCAATCTTATCAGCTCGTCTAGTCGACATCGTTTACCGCTCCAAACAACCACCCTGTCAATAACCGGAGGAAACAGGCAGGGAGATAAATATATGCGTTACTCCACTCGTTCCTGACGGTAGAACTGAAGTACATCACCAACCTGGAATTCTGAGAACCCTTCAATACCAATACCACATTCAAAACCGGTAGCCACTTCTTTTACATCATCTTTAAATCGCCGCAAACTGTTGATACGGCCGTCATACACCTTCTGATTATTCCTCATGATTCTCACCGATGCATCACGTGCCCCTTTCCCTTCTTTTATGGCTATACCGGCAATCTTCTTACTCTTGCCTGCATCGAATACCGCTCTGACCTCCGCATTGCCGATAACCACCTCAGCATACGTCGGTTCAAGCATGCCCTGTACCGCTTTGCTGACATCATCTATCAAATCATAAATGACGTTGTAATACCGTATGTTGATCTTCTCCATCTCCGCCATCTTCTGCGCACCCTGCTCGGCACGAGTATTGAAGCCAACAATAATGGCATTGGATGCAAGCGCAAGCAGTACATCGCTCTCAGTTATATTCCCGCTACCTGCATGGATTACGCGTGCTTTAACTTGTTCAGTAGCCTGTCGTTCGATTGAGTCTTTGATCGGCTCAATACTACCCTGAACGTCTGTCTTGAGAATGATGTTAAGATCCTTAACAACTCCGGCACCGATCTGGGCGGAAAGATCACTCAAGCTTAAAGTCTTGCCACCTGAAGCAAGTTCCTGTTGCTCAATTTTTCTCTTTTCCGCAAGTATTTTTGCTTCTCTTTCATCGCTGACAGCAATAAACAGATCACCTGCCTGGACAACGCCGTTAATGCCGAGAACCACAGCTGGCGTCGCCGGTTCCGCTTTTTTCAATTGTTTCCCCAGATCGTTGAACATCGCCTTCACTTTGCCCATCATTGTGCCGATAACAACGAAATCGCCCACCTTCAACATACCTTTCTGAACCAGCAGAGTTGCCAGCGGACCTTTATTCTTATCCATTTTGGATTCAACAACAATGCCCTCTGCCGGACAATCAACCTCAGCCTTCAGTTCCAGAATATCCGTAAGGAGAAGCAGATTCTCCAGCAATTCTGCGATACCTTCACGCTTCTTCGCAGACACCGGTACACAGATAACATCACCCCCCCATTCCTCTATAACCAGCCCCTGATCAGACAATTGTTGTTTCACTTTATCGGGATTCGCGTTCGCTTTATCAATTTTGTTCAACGCTACGACAATCGGCACTCCAGCCGCTTTAGCATGATTAACAGCTTCGATAGTCTGCGGCTGTACGCCGTCATCAGCAGCCACCACCAGAACAGCAATATCCGTTGCCCGTGCGCCTCTAGCCCGCATTGCGGTGAATGCCTCGTGTCCCGGCGTATCAAGAATAGTGATTTTTCGTCCTTCCATCTCCACCTGATAGGCACCGATATGCTGCGTGATAGCGCCCGCCTCAGTTGCAACGACGTTACTCTTACGGATCGCATCCAGCAAACTGGTTTTCCCATGATCTACATGGCCCATAATGGTAATAACCGGAGGCCGAGGTACCAGCTTACCGCCTTCGGATATCTTTGCTTTTATCATTTGCTGCGTTGCAGGGAGACGTTTTGCGCGGAAACCGAACTCTCTGGCGATACCTTCTGCGATGG
>DIKB01000048.1:8900-10804 GCA_002421445.1 Dehalococcoidia bacterium UBA5629
TCACTCCAGTCTTAGTTTCCTGTCCTTCATGCCGCATTGCGGGCTTCTTTTTTTCTTCGGTCATTCCTCTACGCTTCCTTGCCTCGATATGTTCTTACTATACTCAACCAACCGTTCCCGGAATTCCTGACTCAGTTTAGTACGTAACACCTGATCAAGTCTATTTTTCTTGAGAGCAGCTTCCCAACACTCGACTGAATTACACAGGTAGGCCCCTCTGCCCGGCATTTTCCCTCTGATATCAATCGATACCTCGTCACCATTTTTGACCAGACGTATCAGATCCCTCTTATTTTTTACCTGTCTGCATACAACACAACTCCGTTGAGGTGGGCGCTGCTGTCTTACCAACCCGTTGCCGGGATTATTAAGACGCATCTTCCTCCTCGACGTACGTATGCTTGGATTTCGACTTTTTACCTTTGGCGCTGCGGGCATCGGCATCTTTTTTACTGCTCTTCTTTTTCTTTGCTCTCGACGGCAATATGTCTTCAGCAAATCGTATCTGCGGACCGGAAGGTGAAATAGACGGGGAAGGCGTCCCTGTCGTCAATACAAGCTCATAAGCAGCAGGTTCCTCTTCCACAGGTTCTTCCTGTTCTTGCTCTTCCTCCTGTTCAGCAGGTGCAGCTTCAGCAACACTGCCTGATTCTGCAGACGGAGCAGCAACGGTAGCTTCTTCGGCTTCTTCATCTTCAACAGCAGCTTCTTCTTCCGCCGGCAACAGTGCCTTTGCAGCCTCCACAGATGAGAGACTCTTTATATCAATTCTCCAGCCGGTAAGCTTCGCTGCCAGACGGGCATTCTGGCCTTCTTTGCCGATGGCAAGCGATAATTGCTTGTCCGGCACAACAACCGTAGCAACGCCTTCTGCTGCATTCAACACAACGTGTGATACTTGAGCAGGGCTCAGTGCATTCGCGATGAAAACCTTCTGAGCATCGGACCACAGGATCACATCGATTTTTTCGCCATTGAATTCATTAATGATATTTTGAATTCTAATGCCCCGTAAACCCACGCAACAGCCGATGGGATCGATCCCTTCCTGACGGGCAACGACTGCAACCTTACTTCTGTATCCCGGTTCACGAGCAACCGCCTTTAACTCAACTGCCCCACTTGCTATTTCAGGGATCTCAAGCTCAAATAAACGCCGCAGTAAATCGCGATGAGCACGAGATAAAATAATCTCCGGGCCTCTCGGTTTCTTCTGCACATCAAGAAGATAAAACTTGAGCCGACGGCCGATGCGATAACGCTCATTATGCACTTGTTCTTTAAGCGGCAATACAGCCTCAGCTTTGCCTACATCAACATAAATTGCATCAGGAGTAATCCGCTGTATAGTACCGGTAATGATATCATTCACACGGAAGGTGAATTCTTTAAAAATAGTATCGTGTTCTGCTTCATGCAACCGCTGCAGGATCACCTGACGGGCAGTCTGCGCAGCTATGCGTCCGGAATTGGGAGGCGTATCCTCAATGCTGACAACATCATCGACACGGGCATTTTTATCAAGCTTACGAGCGTCCTTGAGCGTTATTTCGAGGAGCGGATCAGCAACATCCTCGACAACCTTTTTCCTGACGTATGCCTTCACATCCCCGGTGCTCGGACTGATTTTCACCACGATGTCCTGAGTAGGGGAGAAGATATTCTTTTTATAGGCTGACACGAGAGCTGATTCGACAGCGGCTAACACTACTTCTTTGGACAGATTTTTCTCTGCCGCCAGTTGAGTTATAGCAACCATGAACTCGGTTTTCATCGGCTATCAACCCCCATATTACGTTCCCGCATATTGCTCCAATAAAAAAGTGGGACCCAGGCCCCACTTTCTTAAGTCAAAATCAGGTTTCAAACCATTGTATCATAGTCCTTACATAAAAACAAGTGCG
>DIKB01000078.1 GCA_002421445.1 Dehalococcoidia bacterium UBA5629
GAAGGGGTTATGCAACAGGCTCTATACATGATTTGTATACTGATATGACTTTTGTCCCGGCTAAATTAGTACCAACGGGCTATTCAATTCAGTTATGTATCGTGTCATAATGATGAACAATAAAGGTTCGGATAAAATAAAAAAATACAGCTATTTTGGAAAGGAGAAGCAGAATAATGGACAAACTGATGAAAACAACACAACGCATCTTTAACAAGGGGATGGGAGAGAAGGGATTCACACTGATCGAGTTGCTCGTGGTAGTCGGCATCCTCGGCGTCCTTGCCGCGGTAGTGACGCTAAGCGTCGGTAACTTTATCGGCACCGGTAAGACGCAAGCAGCAGCAACCGAGTTGCATAATGTCCAGACCGCAGTAACCGCGTATCAGGCCGCTAACAGCGGCACAGCGCCGGCCTCACCTTTCACTGCTGCTCAGATGGATGCATACTTCGTTGGTGGCATAGCGAAGCTGCATGGCACCTACACGTGTACTTCTGCCGGAGTAGTAACTCAGGTAACCTACCCGTAAGCCGGTCACTCGTACCATAGAGGTAATATTTTTGTTCTCTGGTAAAAATACCCCGCCTGCTCTGGGTTGGCGGGGTATTTTGATTAATTACTCTGCAGCCGCATAAAATTTGACCCACAATAATCCTCATCTCTATAATTATCCCTGTTGCTAAAGATGGAGTATAAAACAAGTGTTTCCCTTCATACGCTTGGCTGCAAGTTAAATCAGGCAGAAACAGAGTCTCTGGGCAGGCAATTTACTGCAGCAGGGTATAGCATCACTGAAAGCGAGGCGGATATCTGTGTGCTGAATACATGTACCGTCACTCACATCGCCGACCGGAAATCACGTCACCTGATACGGCTGCTCAGAAAAAGCAATCCGCAAGCATTCATCATCGTGACCGGTTGCTGCGCGGAAACATCCACTGGAGACCTGATTCGTGCCGGAGCCAGCATGATTGTGAACAACGAACAGAAAGAGCATTTACTTGAGCTGTTGCAGGAACGGCACTGGAAGCCTGACAATTCGCTGAGCCGCCGGTCCGTTAACGTTAACGGGCAGCGGGTACGAAGCTTCATCAAAATCCAGCATGGCTGTTCGAACGGCTGTACATATTGCATCGTTCCCTCCGTGCGTGGACGGGAACATAGTCTGCCTGTCGACACGATAATCAAAGACGTGCAGGATAGAACGGCGGACGGGTATAAAGAAGTTATACTAACAGGAACAAGAGTCGGCGCATACGAATATAACGGGACATATCTGACAGACTTGCTGCAGAGAATACTCACGGAGACTGACATTCGGCGGCTGCACCTGTCGTCACTTCAGCCTGAAGACCTCACATCGCAACTGCTCTCGTTATGGCAATACAAACGTTTATGCCCTCACTTTCATCTTGCGTTACAGAGCGGCAGCGACTCAGTATTGCAGCGGATGCGCCGTCGCTATACAGTTAATGAATATCTTGAGGCAGTAAAAATGATACGAGATCTCATGCCCGATGCCTCTATTACAACCGATATCATGGTCGGCTTCCCCGGAGAAAGCGATACTGAATTTGAAGAAAGCTACCGTTTATGCTGCGATACAGGCTTCGCTGGCATTCATGTTTTTATGTACTCGCCGCGTCCCAATACACCGGCAGCCAGTATGGACGGACAAATTGATGCGCGCATCAAAAAACAGCGAAGCTTGAAAATGCTGGCACTGGCGCACGAATCGGCAATCAACTATCAGAGGCAATTTCTGGGACAGGTCCATGACGTACTCTGGGAAAGCGAAACAGGACAAGAAACCGGGATATTCGACGGACTAACAGATAACTATATCCGGGTCTTCACGCACAGCACACTGCCGCTGAGCAACAGGCTGCTGCCGGTAAAGCTTATTTCCCCCATGCGCCGGGGGATACGGGGAGAGCTAATACAATGAAGATCACGGTAAAAGTGACACCTCATGCGAAAACGGAAGAAGTAGAGCAGCAGGACGATATCTATCTGGTAAAGGTCAAGGCAGCCGCTAAAGAAGGAAAGGCAAACGATGCTGTTATCAAACTTCTCGCCGCCTATTTCAAAGTCCCGAAAAGTACCATTACAATTAAAACCGGCCTCGTTAGCCGAAATAAGATCGTAGAGATCGAACGTACGTAACCGTTACCTTGTGCATTAAAAAATAACAGAAGCGTGGCAAGCGAATACAAATACCCGCTTGCCACGCTTTTTATGAACACCGTTACAAACCTGTTAGCAGCGTTTATGCATATTTTTCAGCCAGATTGCCTGCCCACGGAAGCTTATATTTCTGACCCTGATATGCTTTGATCATGAGAAGAATCCAGAGAACGAGCGCCAGAATCGAAAGCAGTAAATTAATAATCCAGCCGATAAAAGGAATAAATGACAGAACAAGACTAACTATTGTAAGTGAGCCGAAAACGATGATCGATTGCATGGCGTGAAAACGCACAAATTTATTTTCTTTCTCAATCAAAAAGAAGACCAACCCTGTTATCCATCCCAAAACATAGCTTAACAACCCTGCAATATTTTCTTCCAGTCCCATAGATGTCTTAGCCATAAACTTTCCTCCTTTAAAAACTGATTTTAGAATACGACAGGTCAGCGCGCCTGTCAATAGATTTCGACAATTTTTTTTGACCAGTTGACAAGAGGTATAGCCCATCATAAACTAAACGAGTAATAATTTGTCGGCAACCCGTATTGCATATATTCATCGGGTATCCGGCTAAAACGAAGATATTAACGACGATATGGAGATAAAACGTTTCGGGAACCCGGATAAAGATCGAACTATGAAATCGTGGAATGTTGCCCGAAATACCGGTCCGCTGTCCGTATCCCCGCTATCGGCAATCGATGAAGGCATTGCCAGCTTCAAACTCCATGATCACATTTGCTTCCTGTACGAATCGCCTGATGAATGGCGAACAGTTATCGTTAAATTCATCGCTGCCGGATTGGAACGCGGTGAGCGCTGTTTTTATGTGCATGACATTCACACGCCCGAGCAGATCAAGAGCTATCTCACAGATGCCGGCGTTAATATTGAACAGGCTGAAAAATCTAACTTGCTCGTATTTCTAGAAGAGGCCGATTTGTATACACAGGAAGGCGCTTTCGAGCCTGATCGTGTGATAACCAGACTGATCAACGAGACCCAGAAAGCGGTCCTCGATGGACATCCGGGCATCCGCATCACCAGCGAGATGAGCTGGTCGCTTCACGGATATGCAGGTTCTGAAAAAATCATTGATTATGAGTCAAAGCTCAATCGTGATTTTCTGTCACAATACTCATGCATCATCCTGTGCCAGTATGCAAGGACGCAATTCGATGCCGCTATAATAAAAGAGTTGATCGCTACCCACCCTCTGTTAATCTATAGCGGTCATGTGTACCAGAATCGTTATTATGTCCCGCCGGATGAAGTATTGTTGCACAAAGATCCGGGAAGAAACGTCCAGCGCATGCTGGAAACGATCGTCCGCGAAGACTCGATCGAACAGTGGATGGGTTTTTTAAACGATGTATTTGATCGTTCCGAACAACCATTTATCGCCTTTTATCCAAACGATAAGCTGATGACATGGAATCAGGCGTTCAGCAGTCTGCTGGGATACAGCAACGAAGAACTGGGCACCCGCAGCTACCCTGAATTGACTCCTGAGCGATGGCGCGGCGTGGATATGCTGATGGCTGAAAAACTCCGGCAGACCGGGACAACACAGCATTACCAAAAAGAGCTTATCCGTAAAGATAGTTCACTGATCCCTGTTGAATTGTCATTGCAGCAGGTACTCGACGAAGAGGGAAATGTCCTGTATCACTGGACATTCGTCACTGAGAGCATAGCCCAGAAGCCCGCAGTAGAAACACCGAAACAGCCTGCTCCGAAAAAAGAGGAGGAACAACACTACCGGATTATCTTCAACCAGATGCTGAACGGTGCGATTCTCCTCGAGTTGATTTATGACTATGCAGGTAAGCCAGTCGATTTCAGAATTCTTGAAATGAATACCGCTGCAGAACGTACACTTGGACTAAAGGCTGCCGAAACTATCGGGATGACGGCGCGACAACTCCCGAACTTCGTCGATGTGCTGCGGCTCCTTGAGTCATTCCACAAAGCAGCAACGAACGGAGACCCCATACATCTGGATGACTTCTATTCGGCTGCCCTCGATAAACATTTCGAGATGACTTTATCGAGCCCTGAAAAGGGACACTGCGCAGTAACGTTCATTGACAGCACCGAAAAGGTGAAGACGATAGAGACACTGCAACGAAGTGAACAGAAGTTCCGGCTTGCCATGGATGTTACCGAAGACGGGATGTGGGATTGGAATATCCCAACAGGGCACGTCTCCTATAGCCCCAGATGGGCACAAATACTGGGCTATGATGTTCAAGCGATACCAAACAATTATGAATTTTGGGAATCGGGATTTCATCCCGATGAACGCACTGCCGTCCTCTCGGCGTTATACGCTCATCTCGATGGTCTGACAGTACCTTTTATCCAGAAACATCGCTTGCGCACACAGGATGGCAACTGGAAATGGGTGCTGCTCCGTAGCCGTATTATTGAACGATCCCAGGACGGCTGGCCTCAGCGAGTTATCGGCACGATAACCGATATCGACAGTGAAAAACTGGCAAACGACAGACTTCGCGATAGTGAAGAAAAATACCGTCGCGTCAGTGAAAACATCTCTATCATTGCCTATTCAGCGTTACCCGATGAACGCTCTGCCAACATTTTCCTTTCCGGGAAAATAGTAGAGCTAACCGGCTATACAGTAGAGGAGCTTTTGAATGATCCTGACCTCTGGTCCAAAATGCTGCACGCCGATGACCGGGAACACGTTTGGGAAAAGATTGAAGAGCATCGCAGGCTAAAATCCACCCTTGATATCGAATACCGCATCGTCACTAAAAACGGTGAGGTCAGATGGATCAGAGACAAAGCCAATCCTGCCTTCAATGAATCCGGCGAGATAATGCGGATCGATGGATTTATGGAAGATATCTCTGCCCGCAAGCGCTCTGAGAGAGACCTGGAGATAGCGGAAAACCAATTGCGTGCGGAGAGAGATAGAGCACAACAATATCTTGGTATTGCCAGTGTAGCAATCATTGTCCGCGATGTAGACGGTATAATGAAACTGGTCAATAAACAGGGATGTCAGATGTTCGGTTACACCGAACAGGAACTCATCGGACAGAAATATGCTGACCGTCTTGTCGTTCCCGATAAACAAGATGAAGCAAGAGCCCGCAACGAGCGCTGGATGAGCGGAGAACCCTTGCCGCCATCAGTGGAAAGTATCATCGTGACCAGGAACGGTGATAAGCGGACAATCCTGTGGCACCCGTCCATAGTAAAAGACGACAAAGGCACCATCATCGGGCTGCTCAGCTCCGGCGAGGATATCACCGAGAGGAAACAGTACGAACATGATCTGGGACTGCGGGCATTGCTACTCGATAATGCCACTGACTGGATCGTGCTTACGGATTTCGGCGGGAATATTCTCTACGCCAATGAAGCAACATTACTTTCACGCGGCCACACACGCGAAGAGTTTATGCAAATGAATATCCTGCAGGATATCGCCCCTGAATATGCTGCTCTCGTTGACATACAGATGAAAGAGCTGAAAGAGAAAGGCGCACTCACATTCGAAACAGCCTACCTGCATAAGAATGGAACGGTACTGCCTGTCGAAGCTCACGCCCGCGCTCTTCGTCTTGATGATGAGGATCATATACTCATCGTCTATCGTGATATCGCTGAACGCAAGACCGCAGAGACTAAACTCCAACAAAGCGAGCAGAAATATCGCACATTATTTGGCGAAATGCTTGATGGTTTTGCCTATCATCAAATCGTCACTGATGATAATGGAAATCCCGTGGATTACATTTTCCTCGAGGTAAACGATGCCTTTGAACGGATGCTCGGATTAAAGAAGCAGGATGTTATCGGAAGACGGGTAACCGACGCCATCCCCGATATTCGCAAATCGGATTTCAATTGGATCGCTACCTATGGTCATGTTGCGTTAACCGGCGAAAATATCCGGTTTGAGGCTTATCTCGAACCGCTCCAAAAATGGTTCTCCGTTGCCGCCTACAGCACAGAAAAAGGTTATTTTGCCGCCACATTCGATGATATAACTGCCCGCAAACTGGCGGAGGAGAGATACCGCATATTATTCGAAGCCACCGGAACAGCACTGATAGTAATTGAACAAGACGGCACTATCCTATTGGCCAATGCCGAAACTACGAGAATGTTTGGTTACTCCCTCGATGAAATCGAGGGGAATAAGACCTGGATGACCTATATACATCCAGGCGATCTGGAAGCGGCACTGAGCAAGAACCGTATTCAATCAATCACACCGGAGTCCGCCCCTCTGAATTTTGAATTGAGAGCTATCGATAAGCCAGGTAATACCAAGCACGTATTTGCATGTGTCGCAATAGTTCCAAAGACAACACAATATATTGTTTCATTGATTGATATCACAGCACTGAGAAAAACAGAGGAACAATTGCAGTATGCCGAGAAACGCTATGAGGATATCGTCGAGCAGGCAGTAGAAGGCATCATACAGATGACAGCCAAAGGCCGTATTTTGATGGCCAATGCTGCACTGGCACGTATGCTCGGTTATGAGTCTCCGAGAGAAATGATCTCCAAAGTAAAGAATGTCGGAGAACGGCTCATGGTTGACCCGCAGAAATGGCATAAGTTCGTTCGCCTGCTCAGATCACAGGGCGTGCTGAAAGCATTCGAGGCTGAGCTGTATTGTAAAGACGAAAGCAAGATATGGGTACAGCAGAGCGCACGCATCGTTTACGATGAGAGAAGCGGACGAATACGGTGTTTTGAGGCATTTATCGAAGATATCAGCTACCGCAAGAAAGCTGAAGCCGAGATCAGACATATACTCGATAAGCAGGAGAAGGCCTTAACCAATACCGTTCAAACCATATCCAGGATGAGTGAAATCAGGGATCCCTATACTACAGGGCACCAGCGACGGGTAACTCAGCTTGCCAGCGCCATCGCTCATGAGATGCAGCTAGATCAATCGCATATCGAAGCGCTCAACACCGCCAGCATACTTCACGATATCGGAAAAGCCTATGTACCAGCGGAGATATTGACCAAGCCCGGCAAGCTGACTGATGCTGAAATGGGACTTGTTAAGAATCACCCCGGCGTAGGCTACGATATAGTCAGACAGATAGATTTCCAGGGGCCTATTGCTGAAATTATCCTGCAGCACCATGAGCGTCTGAATGGATCGGGATATCCGAATGGATTAAAAGGCGATACCATTCTGCTGGAAGCGCGGATACTGGCCGTGGCTGACGTAGTCGAGGCCATTGCATCGGATCGGCCTTACCGGCCGGCTCTGGGCATCGAAAAAGCGCTCGATGAAATAGCAAATAACCGGGGCGTCCTGTATGATGCTGATGCTGTAGATGCCTGCTTGAGGTTATGTCAACAGAAAGGTTTCGTTTTTTCGATGTTCTGATTCTTACCGTCCGTATTTCAGCTTTGCATAGAGCATCAGGCTGCCAAGAATTACAGCAACGCCATTCCAGACGATAACGGAAAGCAAACCGAAGGCGATACCATAGGCAAGCCAGCAGACAATCCCCGCAAGAAAAAGGCTAACAAACGGCAGGCTGACCTCATGAGCACTCTTGAGCTTGAGCAATCTCCATATTTGAGGAATAAAACCGACATTGGTCAAAAGACCACCCATGAAACCCAGTAATTCTCGTAAATCCATGTTGATCCCCCTGCCGGGATTATATCCCATCCGGATAATAAAGGCACACAGCTTCCTGTATTCATAGACTGAGCTCATCATCACTGTCACCTTGAGCCTGTCGAAAGGTCTCCTGCTTCCAATAAGAATTGTGTTTTATTTGCGACAGGAGATTTCTCGGCAAGCTCGAAATGACATTTGTTACGATGAAGAAGAGGGCGACGGATATATCTCCGTCGCCCCATTCCCGTGCTGCTAACAGCGTTTAAAATTACTTCTCCAGAATGGCCATTGCCTCATCCCTGTAGGCGTTCATAAGATAAGGAATGCCTGTAACCTTGGTACATTCTTCGGTGAGAGACATGATATCGCGTCGTGAAATGGCAGCGACATTAAAGCAACGCGCTCCAGCCATCAATTGCTGCAAACCGACTTTGATTTTCTCGCTGTAGCTATAGATGCCTATAGCGCCAAGCGGGATATTCTTCATCTCATTAGCTCCGACGATGCTTTTCACATCCTCATAGCATACGAATATCTGTTCCGGAGTTGCGCCAAACTGGCCGACGGTACTGGGCAGCTTGCCCTCTTTGATCCACTGCGCAATATTCTTGCCGACCATACCCGGTATCATTAATGCGCGGCCCATGCAGACTGCCTTACAGAACGGGGCACCCATCGCCAGCGCCTTGAACACGCCATCCTCACTGCTGAAACCGCCAGCGAAAGCGAGATCAGGCGTCCTCTCTCCTTTATCCGCCAATTTCTTGCAGAACTCATAGGCTGCAGCATGGAGATACAAACTGGGCATACCCCACTCTTCCATCATCCGCCAGGGGCTCATGCCGGTACCGCCGGAGGCGCCATCAATGGTAAGCAGATCAATCTTTGCCTTCGAACCCCATTTTATGGCCATAGCCAACTCTCTCAGACCATAAGCGCCGGTCTTCAAAGTGATTCTCTTGAATCCGATCTTGCGCAACCGTTCAACCTCGGCATAGAAACCTTGCTCATCGATAAAACCGAGTCTGCTGTGGCGCTCAAACTCTTTCAATGAGCCATCTTTAAAAGCGGCCTGGGTAATGGGACTGGATGGATCGGGGGTAACGATGTAGCCGCGCTTCTGCAATTCAAGCGCTCTCTCCAACGAGCCGACCTTGATTTCGCCGCCGATACACTTGGCTCCCTGTCCCCATTTCAATTCGATCGTATCTAGTCCATGTTTTTTATACACATATTCAGCTACGCCAAGCCTGGTATCCTCAACATTCATCTGAACGAGAATTTCACCGTATCCTTGATGATAACGCTTGTAAATCTCGATGCGGCGATCTATATCGGGTGCAGATGTAACTTTGCCGTTTGAATCAAGCTTGAGTTGCGGATCAATACCACAGACATTTTCGCCACAGACCAGCGTAACACCGCTCAATGCAGCGCCAACAGCAAAGTGCTCCCAGTTCTTCCGGGCTATTTCAGTTGAACCGAGTGCGCCGGTGAAGATAGGAACCTTCATCTTCACTTTCTTATCCCATCCGTACGCAGTTTCCGTGTTCACTGAGGGAAAAGTAGCTGTATCGGAGTTTCCTTTCACTCCAGACGGCAAACCCTGAGCGCCCAGAGCATAGCCCTGGATGTTCAGATGCGAATAGTCGATAGGATAATCTTTGTCGCCGCCGGCAGTAACATCGCCGAACGGCCCCGGGTAGATCAGTTCGCGTCCGCGAAACGTCGCCTTGAACACCTCGCAATTACCTGTACATCCGTCAATACAACGGGAGCAGAGTCCACTGCTGGGTACAACGCTTTTCGATCTGTTAGCTGTCCTGGTCGCATCATTTCCATTTGGTCGTTGCAGATTCATTTTCTCTCCTTATACATTATTTATTATTAAGCACCATATTGCGCTTTTAGATAACCAAACAGGTATCTTTGGATAAAAAATAAAGCGAAAACTTATAGAACTCTCATATACACCATGTACTTCATGTTATACGGCAATCGGTTGCCGCATGCCTATTATAAATATATGAAATATCACTGTCAATACCCCTTGCGAAATAAGGGAGGGAATGATACGATACTCTATACAGTGCTTTAGGAGGTAGCTTTACTATGGCCAAAGCATATATTCTTATTGAAACTGAAGTGGGGAAGACGAGAGAAGCATTCACAACACTTACTGCAAAGAAGGTCAAAGCAATCAAATCAATTGACGTTGTGACCGGTCCGTACGATATTGTGGTTGTTGTTGAACACGACGATATCAATAGCATCGGCACGCTGGTTACTGAGGAAATTCACTCTATACCCGGCATTGCACGGACTGTTACGTGTCTTGGTGTGCGCCTGACGCAGTAATGTAAAGGCTCATGGACTGCGTTTTTTGCAAAATCGTTGAGGGACAGATCCCTTCAGAGAAACTCTTTGAAGACGGTGATTTTATTGCGTTTCGCGATATCCACCCACAGTCGCCTGTGCATGTGCTGATTGTTCCCAAACTGCATCTCGCATCGCTTGCTCATCTGAAACCGGAACATGAAAAGTTGATGGGGCGTGTTATCATGCTGGCAACAAAAATAGCACAGTCTGAAGGGCTGGCAATCAGAGGATATCGTCTGGTGGCTAATTCTGGAGCTGAGGGTGGGCAGGTTGTGCCTCACCTTCATTTCCATCTGATTGGAGGGAAACAGATGAATGATAAAATGGGGTAGTCTATGTGTCTTTCGTTTGAGACACCAGTTTCTGTGCTACCTCTGCAATCGCTTCATCAGGTGTTGATGCCCCGGCAGTAATACCTATTTTTCGTTTACCTGAAAGCCATATTGCCTCTATTTCATCTGCTGTTTCGATCAGATGAGTTTCCGTAATCGGTGAACAAACATCAGCCAGCCGTTGCGTATTGGCGCTGTTTCTCCCCCCTACAACAATCATCAGGTCGCTTTTCAATGCCAGATCAAATGCCGCAGTCTGACGTTTCTGTGTTTCATCACAGAGCGTATTGATAACCCTTACTTCATGGACATCAGGAAATGCCTTCTTCAAAAGGGCACCGGTAAAATCGGTAAATTGCGCTTTCCCCTGCGTCGTCTGTGACAAAATGCCAAGTCGGTCGGATGGTTCGTACCAGGCAATGCCATTGTCTCCGAGAGTTGCGATTGCTTTATCTCCTGCCCAGCCAACCAGTGCTTTCACTTCAGGATGTGTCGCCTCACCAAAAATAATAACACTGAAACCGCTTTCAGAGAGCTGTTTTGCTGCCTTTTGTGCACTCCGGACATTAGGACAGGTAGTATCAATAACATTCACTTGAAGCGCATTGATTCTCTCCAGCGCCTCAGGAGAAACACCATGAGAAGCAATAGCTATTGTGCCGCCGTTGAACTCATCGAGATTATTAATTGATTTCACCCCCATCGCTGCCAGTCTGGCAACAACAAGCCTGTTATGAACGATCGGACCGAGAGTTGTGATGCCCTGCTGCTTCCGGGCCGCGTTCTCAATTAGCTTGATAGCACGCCTTACGCCAAAGCAAAAACCGAGTTCTCGTGCCTTTTCGATCATTGTCGCCATAATTGCTACATCCGTCTGTTACAATATCATATTCAGAAGCCCCCCAACAATCAGAGCGGCGATAATCATGATGCCGGAGGCTTTAAGCATGTCGTGTACTCCAAGTTCCTTACCAAGTATGACAAACGTCGCCACGCAGGGAAAAGACATAGCCAGCACAGTGCTGCTGATAACAAGCTGCTTGGCTGTCAGAGAAAGTGGCACAAGCATGCCCATAGCTACATCCTTACGTAGAATGCCGACGAGAATCGCGGTGATGCTGGCATCAGGCAGACCGAGAATGCCACTAATAACCGGCGCAGTGAAGCGGGCAATGCTCTCGAACACCCCAAGCACATAAAGTATATTAACCACAAAGACGGAGGCAAGGACGATGGGTAAAGCCTCAATAATGAATCCCGAAAGTCTCAACCACATCTTCTCCCCGATAACACGTAGCGTAGGCAATCGATACGGAGGAATCTCCATCAGCAATTCAGGGCTGTACCCCTTCATGACGCGATTAAGAATGAAACCAACAATGACCCAGGTAACAAACAAGCTGCCATAAACGATCCCGACATAGCCCATACCATGATGACCGACGAGTCCGATAATCATTGCCTGCAGTGCTGCGCAGGGGACAGCAATCGAAATAAGCGTGGCAGCAATGAACCGCTCACGCTTACTCTCAAGTATCCTCGTTGCCATGATAGCGGGTACATTGCAGCCAAAACCGAGAATAACCGGGATAATGGCAAAGCCATGCAATCCCATACGATGCATTACCGAATCCATCAGCACAGCCAGACGGGGCAGGTAACCGCTGTCCTCAAGCAAACCCAGTATAAGATAAAAGGCGATAATATAGGGCAGCACAGCTCCGATCTCAATGTACAATCCTGTGCTCAACAAGCCAAATGACTGAAGATAATCGATCTGTCCGTTAATCAGCTGCCCGACCAGAATATCGTGCAGAAGACCCGATGATCCCATAATTGCACTGAGTTTCATGAGCACAGGCGTCCAGAGCACATCGAACAGCGGATCAGTAACGTACGTGATAATGCTCTCGCCGATGAGTCTTATGAGCCAGAATGTTGAAACAAGCACAATAGCAGCAACCAGCAATCCGCCGACCGGATGATGACTGAAATCGCCAAGCGCCTCTCTCCATGTATGATGGCGGTGCCTCAGTGTCTGCACTTTATTGACAATGGTGCCGATCTGTACCCATCGATCATCATTGTTATCTGCATCAGGTGGAATAAGTGGGGTCGTCTTTGCTTCCTGCAAATTTTCGATCAGATGTTTAACCCCCTCTCCCGTAGTGCCTACCGTCGGTATAACAGGAACACCAAGAAGCCCGGCGAGCTCTACTGCATCGATCTCGACACCACGATGACGGGCATCATCCCACATGTTAAGAGCAATAATAAGAGGTAAGCCGCGGTTGATGAGTTGTAATGTCAAATTCAGATTTCTCTCAAGATTGGTGGCATCAATGACATTGACGATGACAGCATTAGCATCATCCAGCATCTTAACCGCCACCGCTTCAGCCTCGTTGGTTGGATCAAGCCCGTACATTCCGGGGACATCGATGATCTCAACACGGTGATCCTTCAGTTTGGCAAAACCTCTGGTATAGCCGACTGTGGTACCCGGGTAGTTCGATGATAGGATATGAGTGCCGGTAAGACGTGAAAAAAGGGCACTCTTACCTACGTTCGGATTTCCCACAAGGAGAACTTTCATATCGTTTCTGCAATTTCACCCGCAGGGATTGCTGTATCCATTTCAACGATGATAGCACCGGCCATACCATAGCCGAGCGCTACCTGTGCACGGTCAACAAGAACGGTTATCGGACCGTGGAACATCATGGTACTTTGTTTGGTTATTTTCTTCCCCGGCCTGATGCCCATATCCTCGAGCCGTTTTATAAGAACATTTCCGCCCTGAATTTGAATAACCGCACCACTCTGCCCTTCGGCCATTTGTGCCAGTGTCATCTGTTTTTTCTCTGTCATAGACCAGCCTCCCGCATCTTCCCACACTCGAAGCATAGACCTGTCAATTCAATCTCTACACGTGTAATCTGAAAACCATATCGTTCACTCACCGTATCTTTGGACTTCTCAAGCAACGGCCATGAGAGTTCAATAATTGTCCCACACCGTGTGCATTGAAAATGCTGGTGATCCCCTGTCTGTTTCTTTTCATAGTGGTGATGATCTTCGCTAAAGTGCCGCTCCTCCACAATCCCGAGCTTCTTGAAAAGCTGCAGATTGCGATACACGGTCGAAAGACTAATGGTATTATGCTTTTCCCGTGCTTTTCGATATATCTCATCGGCATCGAAATGGCCGGGGCTCTCATGAATGAGTTCAAGCAACAATTCCCGATTGGCAGTTATACGCTGCTGCGTGCCGTTCAAAATTCTATTACCGTTATAATGTCGTTTAATAGCCATCGGTTCCTCCATTGCTTATGTACATAATTAATGATAATGCTAATGCGAATTATTTGCAATAACACGTTCATTGTTATACTTTCATGTATCTATAGACAAACCCCTTGTCCGGAAAAACAAGGAGAGTTCTGCTTCCCAAGCAGAACTCTCCTCTTTCGTCGTTTATTATTGCAGGCCGTTATCTCGCCTGATACCTCTATTTCGCTTTGTATACGGGCTTTCGCTTCTCCACAAATGCCTGCGTGCCCTCGGTGAAATCCTCGGTAGTTAGAATATATTCCATCATATCCCGTTCAATTTCCAGACCACGGGGCAAAGGTTCACCGATGCCGAGCATCATAGCCTTCTTTGCGGCACGGATGGCAAGCGGTCCTGATTTCAATAGAGTCTCTGCCATCTCCCTTGTTGCTTTCATCAGATCTGCAAGAGGGACAACCTTATTCACTAAACCTATCCGATAGGCTTCTTTAGCATCAATCTTCTTCCCGGTGAGAATCATCTCCGCTGCAAGCGCCATGGGGATCGCACGGGGAAGGCGTTGTGTGCCACCCCAGCCGGGAACTAATCCCAGTGTAACTTCGGGCAATCCGAGGATCGCATTCTCCGAGGCAATTCTAATATCGCATCCGAGCGCCAGTTCCAGCCCGCCACCGAGAGCGAGGCCATTGATAGCCGCAATCATCGGCTTCCACAGGTTGAGTCCACGATACAGGCTGGGAGGATCAACCCATGGCTGATCTTTTGTCAATTTTATCACAGGCAGCATGGTCTTGATATCTGCACCTGCACAGAACGCTCTATCTCCTGCGCCGGTAACAATGCCCACCCAGAGATCATCATCATCTTTAAAATCGATAAGCGCATCGCTCAGTTCTTTGTACGTCTCCGGATTCATTGCATTAAATGCCTCCGGTCTATTGATTGTAAATGTAGCAACTCTGCCTTCTTTTTTGTAGATAAGCGCCATATCCTGCCTCCCAGTTATTATTTAAGAAACGCCCGCATTCTAACAAACATCAAACGGCAGTTTCAACAAAGTAAATTTGCTCCTGCTATACTTTTTCGGGTATTGTTGGAGTACACAGCTATTATGCCCTATAATATAGGTGAATCCAAGTGCTATGAGTAACGATAATCTTTTATATTTAATCCTTTTTATTGTCTTTGTCTTGTTTTCGGCATTCTTTTCGGCTGCAGAGACAAGCCTGACATCTCTGTCCAAGCTTAGAATCAAGCATCTGGTAAGCATCGGAGCGAAAGGCGCACTACGTATCGAAAAAGTTATGACGCCCCGTGGCAGGTTCCTTGCCGCCATATTGCTCGTAAACGATCTGCTGAATGTAGCAGCAGCAGCAATGGCTACAGTGATCGCTGTTAGTATATTCGGTGAGGCGTTGGGCGCAGTGATAGCCACTATTGGAGCTACGATCATTATCCTGATTATCGGTGATGTGATCCCCAAGACATACGCAGAGCATAATTCAGAAAAGGTGGCACTGTTCCTGGCGGGATTGATACAGTTTGTTATCTGGATATTTTATCCGTTTGTCTGGCTGCTGAATAAGATCGGCCTCGGCGTCACTCACATGATCGCAGAAGATGACGACAGGCCAAAGCTCGTTGATGAAGAAGAGCTACATACCGCTATCAACGTCGGCGAGGCAGAGGGTGTATGGGAAGAAGATGAAGCGGAAATGCTGCACAATGCACTTGAGTTTGTTGACCGTCCGGTACGGGAAGTCATGACACCCCGCCCCGACATTGCCTGGATAGAGAAAGGGATAACACTGCGACAGTTCCTTAATATTTACCGCGATTGCCCTCATTCTCGTTTCCCGGTTTATGAGGGTACGACCGATAACGTTTCCGGCATCCTGAATATCAAGGATGTGCTGCTGGCGCAGGCGACAGAGGAGCTGACAATAGAGAAAGTAATCGATGACCTTATCAGACCGGCCTATTTTGTTCCGGCCACGAAGCATCTCGGTGAGCTTCTCAGCGAAATGAAAGAGACGAACAATGGCTTAGCAATTATAGTTGATGAATATGGCGGCGTCGCCGGAATCATCACCCAGCGACAGATGACGGAAGAGATCGTTGGCAGTCTGGGCGACGAGCTGGCAGATGACGATGCTGATATCGTCACCATCAATGCCAACACATTTGAGATCGATAGTGGCATACGAATTGAAGATGCCAATGAGGAACTTGGTCTCAGTTTGCCTCCCGGCGGCTATGAGACAATAGCCGGCTTTGTGATGGCGCATCTGGGACGAATTCCGAAACAGGGCGAACAATTACGCTACAAGAACCTGACATTCTACATTCTTGAAATGCGCGGCTTGAGAATAGAAAAAATCCGTGTGACGAAGGAACATGGAACGGCTGCGACTTAAATTCTCACGAGGAGAT
This sequence comes from Dehalococcoidia bacterium UBA5629, assembly GCA_002421445.1. GTDB lineage: Bacteria > Chloroflexota > Dehalococcoidia > GIF9 > UBA5629 > UBA5629. Next base: position 16,271 of record DIKB01000078.1, read on the forward strand.
GAAGTGAAATTCATCTCTCACCTGGATATTATGAGATTATGGGAGCGGGCGATGCGCCGCGCAGATTTGCCTCTCATGTATTCAGAGGGGTTTACACCTCATCCTCGGCTGTCTCTGGCTGCACCTCTTTCAGTTGGCATAACCAGCGATGCCGAGCTTATGGATGCGTATTTCGGCGGACAGATATCCCCACAATATATGCTGATACAAATCGATCGCCAGATACCGGCAGGCATCTCTATCCATGATATCTGGACAGTAGGCATGGAAATGCCTTCTCTCCAGGCGCAAGTACGATTTGCTGAATATATGGTTACTCTTGAGCCAATTAAAGGGAAAACATCCGCGGATATCGAACAGGCAATAACGAATATGCTGGCTGCTAAAGAGATTCCATGGCAGCATATCCGAGATACGTCTATACGAACGTATGACCTGAGATCGTTAATTAATGATCTCACATTAACCGAATACTCAGATGAACGCACGATTATCTCCATGAGGCTGCGATGCGATCCCGGAGGTTCAGGGCGTCCCGATCAAATAATAAAAGCCCTCGGCTTTTCACAGCGGCCGCGCGCTATTCATCGGACAGCCCTCATTTTTAATTGAGAATTCCTGAGGAGATTAAGATAATGATCACGATTTCCCCTGATACCAAGCGCCAGAAGCTGGCAACGCGCTATGCATTGATAAGGCGCTGGTTAGTTGCCATCCAGATTATTCTAGTTCTGGCGATTTTTCTCATTCTTGTATTTGTCGATATCTCGCCAGTTCTTCACATGCTAGCTCCGGTAGATCAACCGTGGGCATCCGCAGTGTATTTTATTGAGTTAATTATTGCGCTGAACATCTTGATGTTACCTCTGATGTATTACGAAGGATTTGTATTGCCTCACCGCTTCAATTTATCCACACAAAGCCTGCGGTCATGGATTACGGACAGCATCAAGGCTTCGGCTCTAATTCTGCTGGTCGGCGAAGTTATTCTCATCGTTATTTACACGCTGCTTCTCCATGTCCCGAATGTGTGGTGGCTGTGGGCAAGCATGCTCGTACTTGCAGTAAGCGTGCTTGTCTCCATGCTAACGCCCACAGCTATTATTCCCCTGTTTTATGGCATAAAACCACTTAACGACGAGGGACTGAAAAAACGACTCTCTGCCCTGGCAACGAAAGCACAAACCAGAGTGAGTAACGTATATACTATGAATGTGAGTTCTAAGAGCACAACAGCGAATGCAATGCTTGCCGGTATCGGCAGAACGCGCCGCATTATTCTGACCGACACACTGCTCGATAACTACTCACCGGATGAGATCGAAGCGGTGCTGGCACATGAACTCGGACACAACATCCATAGGGACATCCCAAAACTATTAGCCATCAATGCGTTTATCATCGTAGCAGGGTTCGGAATGGCCGATATCATGCTTCGAGCCTGCGTAATACCTCTCGGCTACACGGGCATCGCTGACGTCCGCGGTATGCCTCTTATGATCCTTATGTTCGGAGCATTTAGCTTCTTCATCAGCCCGGCACTGAATGCTATCAGCCGCGGCATGGAGATGAATGCCGATATCACCGCACTTGAATTGACGCGCAATCCTCAAGCGTTTATCTCAGCAATGACAAAACTAACCGATCAAAATCTCTCGGAGGCGCAGCCAAACCGTATATTCGAAGTGTTATTTCATGATCATCCTGCATATATCAGACGGGTTGAATTGGCACAACATTTCATTCAGAAAGATGAAAAGGAGATGCATCATTAAACTCATTCTAGTAAGACATGGGGAAACATTCTGGAACCAGCAGCAACGGGTTCAGGGCAGCGGCAGCGATACGATGCTTAGTGATCGCGGCAAAAAACAGTCTGAACGGTTGGCACAGGCTCTCAGCCGCACCGACATAGGTGCCATTTATTCCAGTCCTCTTATCAGAGCATTCGACACAGCACAGGAGATAGCTCGGCCACACCAGCTTTGCATTACTCCCGTACCCGATCTTCGCGAGATGGCATTCGGCGCTCTTGAAGGAAAGGCTGTCACTGATATCGGCGGTGATTTTATGAGGTACTTAATGAAATGGCATATTGATGGAGGCGACGAGAGGATTCCCGGCGGTGAAAGCCTTGTTGAAATGGCAGATCGCGCCTGGTCAGCAACGCGGCAAATCATAACCAGCGATGCTCATCAAACTATCGTCCTGGTCAGCCATTTCTTTATCACGCTGGCTATCATCTGTAAGGCACTGGATATACCATTACAACATCTGGAACGATTTAGAGTAGCAGCAGCCAGTATCAGCACGCTCAACATAAACGATGGTTATGCAACGCTGATATCACTGGGAGAAACCTATCATCTGGATGGAGTATAACCGAGGTGAATGGTGAGAAACCGCTGGAACAGCGTATTTGTGACAGCATCATAGCGCAACACCTTTTTAAACGGGGAGATACCGTGGTGGTGGCAGTTTCCGGCGGTGCGGATTCGATATGTTTGCTGTCAATTTTAGCTAAAATCCGAGAGGCACTCGGCGTTAGCATTCATGTTGCACACCTTGATCATGGACTTCGCGGCAGAGATTCTCAGGCCGATGCTGTATTTGTAGCTGATTTTGCTGCACAGCTAGGTATTCCGACAACAGTCGAACATAGAGATGTCCTCAATTATAAAAAACGCCATCGGTGTTCCCTTGAAGAAGCGGCACGAAACGTCCGTTATACCTTTCTCGCAGATACAATGCATCGGATTAAAGGAAGCTGTGTTGCCGTTGGACATACCCGCAATGACCATATTGAAACAATCTTGTTGCACATCATCCGTGGGTCCGGGATAACAGGATTACGCGGCTTGCAATCGCGATCTTTACTGGTTTTCGATGAGATCAAACATCCGCTCACGATCATACGACCGCTGCTATCAATCTCCCGTGAGGAAACTGTAGCATACTGCCATCAACATAAGCTGCGACCACAACACGACACCTCAAACGATGATCAATCATTCCTTAGAAACAGAATCCGTCTTGAACTACTGCCGCAATTGCGAAACTATAATGCCGGCATTGAAGATGCGCTGACGCGCCTCTCATCTCTGGCCGCAGATGATCTGGCTTATATCGAAGAGCAGGCGCTAAATATATGGGGTTCGGTGGTTCAGGCAAAAGACAGAGCACTCTATTTTGATAAGAAAGTATTAAAGGATTTGCCCATCGTTATGCAACGACAAATTTTCAGAATGGGCCTGGCCAAGCTGGCCGGGAGCACCCGTGATTTCGATGCTGGACACCTGGAATCAATGGTAAATTTCGTAACAAAACCTGCAGGGAAAACGCTGTCCCTGCCCCACGGCCTTACCCTGTCATCGCTCTACGGTATTCTTATACTGTCTCCTTCGCATGTTTCGCCATGTCCGCTACCGCTCTTGAAAGAAAAAACGGCTATTCACGTTCCGGGAGAGATAGAAGTGGATGGATGGCACATCACGACAAAGATCGTACGGCAAACACAAAGTACTATACGAATCCTACATAATACTGCATCCGGATTTAAAGCGACATTCGACCTTAACGCGCTTGGCAGAGACCTTATAGTAAGAAATCGCCAACCCGGCGACCGGTTCCAGCCTCTAGGCATGAACAGAACCAAAAAACTACAGGATTTCATGGTGGACGTAAGGATACCGCGAGCGTGGCGCAGTCGTGTACCATTACTCTGTACAAAAGAACACATCGCATGGATTGTCGGCTGGCAAATTGATGACCGTGTGAAAATAACAAAGAACAGCAGTGCTGCCGTACAAATTACATTTAGAAGTATTGATTGTGATAATTGAATCAGAATTGGATTTACACCGGCTGACCGTCGATGAGGCAACAGAAGAGCTTGAACGATATCTGTACAAAGCGTTCAAATACCGGCTTAGTTGCGTTCGCATCAATCATGGAAAAGGAACCGGGACATTGCGACAGGCAGTACATCGTGAATTAAAACGAAACAGTATGGTGAAATCGTTCCGGCTTGGTGAATATGGGGAAGGCGGCGTGGGTGTCACCATAGTTGAGATGGCGGACAAATAATTCACCATTTATATATATAGACTATTATTATGTGGTTTTGTTCCTTTCTGTTTCCGCCACGAAAGTTACCAGATTCCTCAAGCTTTGCAGATCCGAGGAGGTGAGAGAAAGACCATATT